>JAITAZ010000386.1 GCA_031283825.1 Planctomycetaceae bacterium
CGCAATACAAATCAGCACTCGACAGTAATAATGATATTCAAAAAAATTTTTTATTCAATAGGGGGGAAAAAAAGTTAAAAAAATTTTTCTTCTGCTTTTTCTCTGGTTTTTAAGTCCGGTAATTGGGTGATCATTGATCAGGTAGGCGACCTTTCGCCGAAAGGTCGCCTACCTGAGTCGGCGGTCGCCTACATGATCAGGGGCAACAAGTGCGTAACATGAGTTATTACAAAAATTGTTACAGAATAATTACAGTAATTTAGTTATTCCGCCTTTTGACTCCGGAAATCCTAACGCTAGAACCGATGCAATATCTGCGTCGGCAAGATTGTTAATTACTCCGTCTTTATAACATCGCAACGCCTCGTCTTTCATCTCTCCAAATAAATTTTTTATAATTTGTTCGTCCGTTATCTGATCACCATTATTTTTTGTAACAATAATTTCTTTATCAGGAATACCATCGTCATCCCATTGAGTTGACGAATTATAAATCATAAATCCTCGCCCAGTCTTACGACCAAGCCGACGACACTCAACTAAATTTACCAAAATTTCAGAATTAAACGCACGCTCAGGAAACGCCTTTCTCAACACCCATCCCGCATGTAATACCACGTCTAAACCAATTTCATCCATAATTCTAAACGGTCCCATCTTCATTCCAAACTCAACCGCAACCCGCTCAATCCGCTCCATCGAAACGCCAGACTCAAACAAACGCAACGCCGAAATAAGATACGCATTCAAAATACGATTCACAAGAAAACCAACGCCATCTTTGACAACTATCGACCGCTTTCCCAATCGCTCCGCATGACTACACGCAAATTCAATCGTCTCTTGAGCTGTCTCACTGCCCGCAATTATCTCAATAAATGAACGCTGACGAACCGGATGAAAAAAATGAAATCCACAAAATCGTAAACGCCAATCACACAATAAAGACTCCGAAAGCTCCGCAATCGAAATAGTCGATGTATTCGAAAAAAGTAATGTCTCCAAACCGGTTTTGGTCTTGAGCTGTTGCTGCAAATCCCGATAAAGCCGATGTTTGATTCGCAACTTTTCCGGTATAGTCTCAATAATAATTCGCAAATTTTGCATGTTCTCAAGTCTGTCTGTAATCTCAACTAATCGCGAATCATACCGCACGCCTTGCAAGCGTAGCTCAGCCGAAATACGCTCAGATACGCTCGAAAGCGATTCAACAGAATTATCATACAATAAAACCGATAACCCAACCCGCAAATGAGCACCCGCAATCGCAACGCCCATCATCCCAACGCCAATAATTCCAACTCGATCAACTTCCATAAAACTTCAGATAATTGTCTATCTGAACCGCTCGCACTTAATTTTTCGGCTAGAACCATCCGCCTACCCGCCGGAAAATAGACTTTTACGTTTTTTAATCTCCGAATTTCATAGTGCAAGTTGTACTTGTATGTTGTACTTGTATGTTGTACTTGTATATAGTCAAAACACATCGCGCGATCCGTATAATGAAATTTACGCCAAACTACGATCAGAAATTCTGCACAATCTTTGTAAGATGACGACGTATCGATTCTAAATTTGGATTGATTTTTAAAGCTTGCTGAAAACAGATAACAGCAAGCTCTTTATTTTTAACTTGTAGATAAGCATGTCCCATTCCAATCGCTGCGCCGAAATGATACGGGTTTAAGTCAAGAACAATTTTGCAATCTTCAATCGTTTCGCCAAAATCCCCGACCGCAAACAACGCTATTCCTCGCTGATTTCTGGCTTCCGCGTATAACGGGTATTCGTCTAACAGATTATTTGTTATCCTTATAGCCTCGTCGAAATTATGATTAGCAATATTTCGCATCGCAACCCGCAACTCATGACGCTGATAATCAGAACCATCGCGGGGCCACACGTTTTTTATACTGCTTTCCGCCAAAAGTCTAACGCTACGGTCAACATCAACTAAAAGCTTGCCCAATGTCGGATTCGATTTGTAATCTCCAAGAAACCCAAGCGCCATCGCCGCCGCCCGCCGCGTGTCAACTTGCTCCGACGACGAAAGACGCATTATCGTCGCCTGCTCATAATAACGAGTCGAACGCTTCACAAACGACGAAATATCATGCTCTTGCAAATATTCTAAATAAAACGACGTTAAACGCGGAATAAATGTACTAACAAATCCCACGACAATTCTCCTTATATACTGTATAAAAAAATTAAACCGACAACAATTTAATAAACTTCAAAAAGAACTGCTAATTTCTGCTAATTCAATTCAGGTAACGCCGATTATAACGCATTTAGCAAAAAAATGGAATCGTCCGAAAAAAATTTTTTTAAGAGGAGTTTCTAATAATTCAGTCATGTTAAGGAGTATTTGTCCGTCAGTAGGCGGTAATAGATCAGGTAGGCGACCATAGGTTCACAACCTTTCGCCGAAAGGTCGCGTTGTCGAAGGCAACGATAAAATGGATTCGACAATAATTCAAATCAATTCAACTTTAGCGGCGGCGAACGCCGACGCGACCTTTCGGCGAAAGGTCGCCTACCTGAGTCGGCGGTCGCTTACCTGAGTCGGCGGTCGCCTACCTGAGTCGGTGTTCGCTTACCTGATCAGGAAAGCATAATTCGAGGAAATATAGTTTCAAAAATTCCGCTGATATATTACAAAATATATTAATAAATATTTAGCCATGCGAATATTATCTGGTATTCAGCCGACTGGTCGATTTCATTGGGGAAATTATTTTGGCGCGATACGCCAGTATATTGATCTTCAGAATGGTCAGGATTCGGCGTTTTATTTTATTGC
>JAITAZ010000401.1 GCA_031283825.1 Planctomycetaceae bacterium
AAATTCGGAATTAAAGTATTTTTGTAATTGTTTACGTGAAAAAAGTATCTTCCTTCGCCCTGAAAGGGCAACGGAGTTTTAGCCCACCGCAACGCGGTGGGTTAAAACGGCTCCTACAATGATCGCCCTGAAAGGGCAGCGGAAAAAATTATCACGAATATTCGTTACAAAAATTCACTAATATTCACTAAAAAATTCCGATATTATCCGCGTTTAAAATTGTGAACGGTTACCAAATTTACAATATTTTATTTCTGTTAATAACATCAAGAATACATTCGAATAGTAATTTGTTTGGTTGATTTCCTAAACGTTCAATTGCGGCGATAGTTTTATTCTTTTGATTATTTGTTACGAATAATTCGGCGTATAATCTGTATGTGCCGTTGATTCCCGTTAGTTCGGTTTTGTTGATTCTAATTGTTAGATCGCTAATTTTCGACGCTGCAGATAGCAACGCAGTTTCAGAATCAACTCCTTCGCCGTCGATAATTTTTCCGTCAGATAATTCAATTGAAACATTGCATTTCGTATCGTTGTAATATTCGGCGTAGTTTCTACATGAAATCGGATCAATCGAGTTTATTTCCGTCAATTGCAACTCTCTCGCAATTACAAGAAATTCCGTAATTCCGATAAAACGTAATTCGGAATTTTTTATTCTTTTCAATAATTGATCGACTTTCTTGTCGTCAATTTGCATTAGTCCGATTTGTTTTGCAAACAGACGAATACCGGCTTTTCCCGAATGTCTTGATAGAACTATTCGCTCTGGTGTCGAATCGTAAATTGAAAAATTTTCCGCCGATTCTGATTTATCGTACAAAAAATCGAGCGAGTAATTTTTCTCCGAGACTTCTATTCCCTTCTGATGAATCCCCGACGCATGAGCGCGAACATTCCATCCGACTAACGGTTTCATCCGACCCGCAACAATTCCGGCGGCAGAATAAAATTGATTCGCCAACGTTCCCATTTGACTCGTTTTCAAATTGGTTGAAACATTGTAGATTTCAGGATGCAAAATTACATTTGCAATTACTTCTTCCATTGCCGCATTTCCTGCGCGTTCTCCGATTCCGCCGACGGTAACTTCAATTTGAGTGCAACCCGATTTTATCGCCGCCAGCGTGTTGGCTACGGCTAGTCCGCAATCGTTATGACAATGAATACTCAATCCGGCTTTGTTATTCCTAAAACCGTCAACGCGGCTTCGCAAAGATTGAACCAACAACTCAATTTGAGACGGCACAAATAAACCGACCGTATCAGCAATATTAACGACTTTCGCGCCCGACTCGATTACGGTGTCGCAATATTCGTACAAAAAATCGACGTCGGCGCGTGTTGCGTCTTCTGCTCCGATTTCGATTGACGCAACTAATCCGGCGGCGTAAGACGTAATCGATTTTGCTTTCTTGATCAACTCTGCGCGAGTGATTCCAAAAAAAGATTCAATATGCAAATCACTAACAGGCAAAGTAATATGAAGCACGCTATTGGAGTTAAGAATCGCGGACACATTGCTGACGTCTGAAATATTCGCGCCGCAAATTACCGCTACTTTAACGGGAAAATCACGCAACGCCGAAATTATATCGCAACACGCTTGAAAATCGTGTTGTGAAGACAACGGAAAACCCGCCTCGATTATATCAACGCCGACATTAGCAAGCGAAATCGCCAAAGAACGTTTAGTTTCACGATCAAACGCAATTCCCGCCGCCTGATCGCCATCACGCAATGTCGTATCAAAAACAGTTAAACAACGCATCGAAATTTAGTTGTAGTAGAAAGATTGTAAAGTTACCAGTCTATTTAAATTTGTAACTATATTTCCTCAAATTATGCTTTATTCTCTGCAATTTTTCTGCGTTAAAATTTTTTGTCAAATTTAAACGTAAAATACGTAGAATATCGCAGAAATGAGCGTTATAAATATTCCGCTGAAATATTACCAAATTTTGTAATCATTCACGGTTTTTAAATTCGGATTTGAATTATTAAACCCAATGTAGAGACGCAATGCTTTGCGTCTCTATCGGTGATTTTTTGATCGAATTTAGGCTAAGACAACAATAGAGACGCAAGGCATTGCGTCTCTACAATTGTTAAACTATTCACGTTTTAATTTTTCGATAAAAAAATAAAAATTTCCGTGAACGGTTACACAAACGACTAGCAATAGCATATTCAATTTAATCTGAACAAATGCGCGAGAGCGGTTAAAAGTTTATTCGGTTCTCCATTTTGCGATTCGTCTTTTAACGACGATAACGGTAAATGAAGCGCCTTGCCGATAAATCTCTCAAACGAATAAATAATTTCAGATTTTTCTTTCTCGTTTAAATCAGATAACTTGTTAAAAAGACGCTCTATTTCTGCATCTTTTAAATTGTCCAACTGTTCTCTCAACTTGCGAATTACTTCCCCGCCTTGTCTGAAATTCAACCAACTCATAAAATCATTCGCATTGCGTTTGACAATCTGATTAGCTTTCGGAATTTCACGATCTCTTCCTTCACGATTTCTTAAACACGTTTCTTGTAAATCGTCGATTGAATACAAATAAACATTGCTTATCTCGCCTATTAACGGATCGAAATCTCTCGGTGCCGCTAAATCCAATACAAACAACGCCCGATTACCGCGTTGAAATTCTATACGTCTAAAATCTTCCAACGTAACAATATAATCCGCCGAACTTGTTGCCGAAACAATCAAATCTGAATCTATTATCAATTCAAATCTGTTTCTCCAATCTCCAACTCGTCCTCCGAACTCGTCCGCTAATCGTTCCGCATTGTCAATACTACGATTCGAAATCGTTATATTTTTTGCCCCATACTCGCGTAAATATTGTAACGTCTCGCGTCCCATCTCGCCCGCGCCAAAAACCAACACCCGCTTGTCATCAAGACGCTCAAAAATCTGAAGCGCAAAATCCGACACCGCTATACTCGGAAGACTAACCCTATGATTGTGAAGCTGCGTTTCATTCGTTATCTGCTTCGACGTTTTCAACGCTAACTGAAAAAGACGATTCAATACCGCTCCAACAACCCCAGCTTCCAACGCTATCTGATACGCTGATTTCACCTGCGACGAAATTTGAACTTCACCCAACAACATACTGTCCAACCCCGACGTTACAGAAAATAAATGCTCCGCCGCCAATAAATCACGAAACATAAATACATGAGGCAAAAATATCGATACGTCCGAAACAATATCAGATGAAGATTTTTGTTTCAATAAATATTCAATAACCCGCTCCAACGCCGGCGGCTCGCCGCTGTCTAGCGAAATATAAATCTCTGTACGATTACACGTCGAAAGCAAAACCGCCTCGCTATCAATAAAAAAATCAGACCAATTACGAAGCGCCATTTGAACCTCCAAACGCGAAAACGCCAACCGCTCACGCAACTCAATCGACGCCGACTTGTAATTAAGCCCAATAACACAAATTCCCATCAACTATAACTCCAAAATCAAGACATTCTAAACTGTTCGCAATTCATACAACTCGCCAAAATTTTCGGCGACGCAAAAAATAAAATTGCATCCGACAAATGATAAAAATAAAATCATAACTGAATAGTTACATTCAAAATATACCAGAAAAAACTTAAAAACAAAACATAGGTCGGCAACATCGTGAATTTCAAACTAACAAAAATTATTCATAACCTCTAGTTGTAACCGTTCACGGATTTTTAAATTGCTAAACCCAATGTAGAGACGCAATGCTTTGCGTCTCTATCGATGATCTTTTGATCGAATGATGAGACGCAAGGCATTGCGTCTCTACATTTGTTAATTTGTAACTATTCGCGGTATTTTTTAAAACCATATTATTTTTTGGGGAGACAAAGAGGACGTACTCGCTTAAAATCTATAATTAAAAACTCAAAAAAAAACAAATATGCTCTACCGAAAAATTACAAAAAATTTAATGTCCCTAATGTCTCTTGGCTCAAAAATAATTTTTTAGAGTACGACTAATTCTTATTTTGAATCTACAAATCCTAGTACAAGTTCCCCCTATTGACTATATGTTACTACGATGTTCAAATAAATCGCATAAATCAAATTTAACAACGGGGACTATAAATTCGATTTTGTTACTCAATAAAAAAATAACGTTTAAAAATTATTTTAAATCAAAAAAATAAGTAATATATCAGTAGATGAATATTTTTAACCATACCATTCATTTTTTTCATTTATTCCGTTTATCCTATGTTTAAATTTAACTCAGAATACTCAAAATTAAGCAGAAAATGTAGAAATCAGAATTCGGCAGAAATATCGTTACAAAAATTCATCTGAAATATTACAAAATAATAAAAATGGAAAAGATAATAATTATTGGCAGCGGACCAGCGGCTTGGTCTGCTGCGATTTATGCGGCACGCGGCTCGCTTTCGCCGCTTGTGATTGAAGGTCAATATTCTGAAGTTAATCAGACACGCGGCACATTACCGATGGGGCAACTAACCCAAACAATGGAAATAGAAAATTATCCCGGATTCCCGTCGGGAAAAATTCACGACTATATCGAATCGGCAATTCCAACTGACCGAGTCGCAATTCTTCCTCCAAACGAACCCGAACAACGTACAATTCTCGGTGCTGAATTGGTCGAATTGATTCGCTCGCAAGCAGTTTTTTTCGGTACAAGAGTCGTTTCTGACGAAATAATCGACGTAGATTTTAACGGCAAAACGCTAAAACTCGTCGGAATAGACGGGAATTTGTACGAATCTCAAACAGTAATTATTGCAACCGGCGCGAGCGTGAAATATCTCGGTTTGAAATCCGAACAGTTATACAAAAATCGCGGCGTCAGCGCTTGCGCAACTTGCGATGGAGCTTTGCCAAGATTCAGAAACAACGAAGTTGCCGTTATCGGAGGAGGAAATACAGCGTTGGAAGAAGCAATTCATCTAGCAAATTTCGCGTCGAAAGTTCACCTGATTCATCGACGCGATAAATTTAGAGCATCGCAAATTCTTGTTAATCGTCTGCCGGAGTATCCTAAAATTAAAGTTCATTTCAACTACGTGCCGACCGAAATTTTAGGAACACAAGAAAAAGGCGTTACAGGAATAAAGTTGGCAGGTACTGCCGGAAATACAGATTTAGAATTGCCGTTAGCTGGCATTTTCGTGGCAATTGGTCATATTCCAAATACAGATTTTCTAAAAGATAACATAGAACTAAACGAAGACGGCACAATAAAAAGACCAATCCCGTTTTGCAGCAACACAAGCGCAAAAGGAGTTTTCGTTGCCGGAGACGTTGCAGATTCGCGATACAGACAAGCAGTTGTCGCCGCCGCCGGAGGTTGCATGGCTGCCCTAGACGCAGAAAAATTTCTAGCAGAAAACTAATTAAACCAATCCAAAGGTTTTTTATTAAAATTTAATTTTGAGTTAAAGAGAATTAAAACAAGAACGATTAATTTTCGACAATTTCATATTTGTCTTTGCCAATAAAAATTATCAAAGCCGATTTCAAATTCGGTCGATTTTTTAATCTCGACGAGTTGATGTATTGATTTAATTGATCGAGTCATTCTTTGCGCTTTGCGGAGATTTCTGATTCTTTTGCGTCGGTTTTACAATATTTTAATTCTAATGCCCATTCATATTTCACTTGAGGAAATCGAGGGTTACGTTGAAGAAATATATCAGTCCGACCTGACGCCGTTTCATACTCGCTAATCGGAATATATGAATTATGCAAAAGCAAATAAGAAAGTAATAAAACTTTGATATACTTTTCATCAAAGCGTTGAAG
>JAITAZ010000451.1 GCA_031283825.1 Planctomycetaceae bacterium
ACGTGCAAACGGTAATCTTTTATACGGTAAAGTCTGGAACGAAGAACCTAATTTTTTTAGAATTGCTCAATAAAAAATTCCGACGAAACATAAAATCAAAAAAATCCCCCTTAAAAAAATAGCGTAGAAAATCGCTAGGAGCGTCAGTTATTAACGCTACAATACGCTATTTTTTCGACCACTTACGTAAAAAGTAATCTACTCATACTATAACTAATACGACTAAAAAATGAATAATTCAAAATCGAAAGCTGCGATAGTGATGGCGGCGGGCAAAGGGACTCGGATGAAATCGGAGTTGCCGAAGGTACTTTATCCAGTGTTGGGACGTCCGATGATCGAGTATGTTCTTGATGTTTTAGAAACGTCGGTGGAACGGATTTTAGTGGTTGTGGGTTATCGCAGCGATCTTGTTCGGGAGACGTTATCGAATCGGCGGAATTTGCAATTTGTCGAGCAAAGGGAACAACTTGGCACAGGTCATGCAGTGATGGTATGTCGGGATGAATTAGTTGGCTACGATGGATCGTTGTTGGTGTTGGCGGGAGATTGTCCAATGGTTCAACACGAAACGATTGACAAACTTTTCAAGACGTATGAGTTGACATCGAAAGAGTCAGACAAGGAAATTGTATCGTGCGTTTTAGGAACGGCGACAAAAGATAATCCAACAGGACTTGGTCGAATTGTAAGAGACTTAAATGGAGAATTTACAGGAATCGTAGAAGAACGAGACGCAACGCCGGAACAACGAAAAATCAAAGAAGTAAACATGAGTTATTATATTTTTCATTCGCCGGATTTATTAAACGCTCTTAGCGAGTTACGTTCAGATAATTCTCAAAACGAGTATTATATTACTGATGTTCCGGCGGTATTAAAACGTCAATTGAAGCATGTCATAGCAACGCCGATTCTAAAACCAATTGAAACGCTAGGAATCAACACAATAGAAGAAGCTCAAATTGTCGAACAAACATTACAAAATTTACAAAACAGGAATCTCTAAAAACGCAAATTTTATTTGATAATTTTTGCCAAAAATAAATTTTTAATCTGTCATTATTTTCTACTCACATTTTTAAATATTGTAACTATTCTGTAGGCAGTTTCAGTAGGCGTTTAGATCAGGTAGGCGACCGTAAGTTCGCAATCTTTCGGCGAAAGGTTACGTTGCCGAAGGCAACGATAAATCAGATTTACCGTCGGCTAACGCCGACGCGACCTTTCGGCGAAAGGTCGCCTACCTGATCTGGCTGACGCGACTTTCGGCGAAAGGTCGCCTACCTGATCTGGGGTTATTTTACATCTACTGGGAAGCTTAAAAAGCTGAATGGTGCTAACTAAAAAAAATAAAACTCGCAGCAAGCGCGTAACATGAGTTATATTATTTTATCTTCCTCCGAATCCGCCTCCTCCGAATCCTCTAGTTCCTCCGCCGAAATTTCCTCCTCCGCCTCCTCTGTTTCCTCCGAATCCTCCTCCGGCGGGCATTGCGCCGCCAAATCCTCTGTTTCCTCCTCCTAAGTTTCCTCCGAATCCGCCGCCCGTAGGCATTCCTCCGCCGAATCCTCTGTTAGCTCCTCCAAAACCTCCGAATCCTCCGTTTCCCCCGAATCCTCCGTTCCCTCCGAATCCTCCGCCTCCTCCACCGAATCCGCGATTTCCGCCGCCCCAATTACCGAATCCTCCTCCGCCTAAATTTCCTCCGCCGAATCCGCCCATGCCACCAAATCCTCGATTACTGCCCAATCCGCTTTGTCCTGCCGTTGTTGAAAAAGTTACATTCTCTCCCGCTAAATTTGAAACCACTTGTTGCATCACGCTCGACGTTACATTCTTTAACTGAATCGTCTTGATATCCGTCATCGTCTGCATCGCAACCCAATCGCGATACTCTACAAATTCCTTGACGTCCTTAAATAACGCCGCCGGAGACGTAACTATTAACGAATTTGTTTGCTTATCAACGCCTAACGTCATTGTCTCCTCGCCGCTCGACCGACGCAAATAATCAAAAAACGCCGACGACGAACCCGCCGCACTACCCAACTTGCCCGAAAACGCTATCTCAACAAGCGATTTTGCATCGTTAGCGTTCATGTATAGCAGTTGAATCATTCGCGGTCGTGGTCTGCTCTCTACGTTGCCGCCGGGCAGTTCCGCTTGGTCAAGAATTACCAGCAGACGTTCAATCGTTTTGTGGTCAACTTTATTCGCTTTAATCAGAAGAGTGTTATTCCGCGTATCAACTGTAATATCAACTTGACCCGTTTTTTCTATCGAACCGCTCGACGCCAAAATTGAACCTAGCAATCCGTCGCTATTGGCGTCGATTCCGATATTTCGCGCGCCGTCAACGCCGACCTTTGTTGGCGTTTTGTTGCCTAAAATCTGTGTCAACATTGTCGATACTGCCGTTGCGTCCGCGTATTTTAAGTAGTATGCCGTGAGTCCAACTTGTTTTAGAAAATCGTCGTCTGAAAGATGTCGAATCAATTCTTCCAACCGATTCAATGCTTCAGGATCGTCGGACGAAATTACCAATCCTTCTGGACCCGGCACGATTAAAACCGGCGACGACGACCTGCCGTTTCCGTAATTTCGACTCGATGAATTTTCGTTACGATTATTCGCCGAGCTTGGACTCGCCGGACCTGACGCTACAGACGGCAAATTAAAATTCGTTTTATCTGTTTGCGATTTTGTTTGTCTGTCGGATTCTTTTACATTTTTTTTCAATTCTGCCTGACGTAATTCAATTTGACGTAATTCTGTCAATGCTTCGAGTTGTCTTTGTAATGATTCTAGTTGACGTTTTAATTCTTTGACTTCGTCGGAGTTTGTCGTTTGATTTTGCGTTGGATTTTGCTGTTGATTCTGATTCTGATTTTGAATCTGTGTTGAATTTACGTTTTGGTTTGTGGTTTGAATTGGTTGATTATTTGGAGTTGGTTCTGATTCTGAATATTCTGAGTAATTAACTTTTTGATAGATTGTTTTTGACGATTTTGAGTAAAGCGTTGATATAAATTTTAAGTCTGTTGAGTTGTTGGTTATTGGCGTTTTTTCGAGAGTTTTATCGATTAGTTCATCGACGTCTTCGGATTTTTCGTTTTGGATTTGTTTTTTTTCTGTTGGCGGAATTTGTTGAATTTTATTTTTTTCGCGTAAATCGTCGGAGGTTTTTGACGGGATGGCGGAGTTTGGCATTATGATTTTTAATTCGTTTTGACCTACGTTAGACCAAACTTTTTGTAGTTGTTCGAGTACGAGTTCAGTTGCGGCGGGCGAGATTTGTATATTCCGAACTTTCGACGTGTATTGAGTTCGGAGCGATTCGGGGTCTTCTCCGAGTTTTTCTAGCAGGATTCTGATTTCGCGGATTTGAGATTTTGTTCCGCGTACTATTATTTTTCGACCTTGTACGTCGGCTTCGACTGTTGGGTTTGGTATTCCTTGAAATTGGTTTATTGTTGAGGCGGTTCTAGCTGCGTTTACCGGTTGACCTGTGCCGCCGGCAGCGCGACCTCCCGGACCTCGCTGACCTCCGGCGATTTGCGGTAGATTGGGTTGAGGCGGTTGAATGTTTGGGGTTGCGGGATTAGCTGGATTGACGGCGGGAGTTGATGTTTGCGATGATGTATTACTTGTTGGGGTTGAGGTTGCGAAGAATTTTTTTATTGCGTCAACTGCGTCGAGTGGTTTGAGTCTTCGTAGCGGGATGACGTCGATTTCGGGTGCGTTGATTTGCATTTGTTTTTTAACTTCTTCGATTGTAGCGTGTTCGGCGGAGCGTGCGAGTGCGGCGATTCCGCCGGTTTTGGCGTCGATTGAGAGTCGGACGTCTGATTTACCGGCGAGTAATGTTTGCAGGACGAGCAGCATTGTTGTAGGGTCAGCGATTCCGGTTTCGTGGACGTGGAATTGTGGTTTTTCGAATGAGTCGCCTTTTCCGAAAGATTCGTCGATAGTTTTGAGCATTGTTTTTGCGCGTTCAATCATATCGCCGCGTCCGGACGCTAAAATTTTTGAGCCGGTTGAATCGACGATAGTTCGGAGGTTGGAGTTTGATTCGTCGGTTCCGAGTAGTTTTTGCATTATTGCGAGTGCTTCGTCGGCGGGCAGATTTGCGATTTCAATAACGTGAATGGAGCCGGAGCCGTGAGTATTATCGGGGTCGTCGATTTGTTTAATTATTTTGCGGATAGCGCGTAAAGTTCCTCCAGTTTCGGTTATTACGATATGACGCGAGGTTGGCAGGGCGACGATGCTTCCTTGTGGACCTAATAATTTTTCAACTTCGGATTGTATTACGTCTGGCGTTGTTTGGACGAGTGGAAAAACGCAACGGCAGATTTCGTATTTACCCCGATTATCGAGTTCGTCTGGGGTGATAGGGTCGAGTATGATAGGTGGAATTCCGTCGGCGAGATTGATAATGAAAAGAGTCTGACCTTTTCGGATCATTGTGTATTCTTTGAACAGCAGATATGAGTTGAGTATATCGAGAGCTTCGGTTGGCGTGTAGTATTTATTATCAGTGAGATTTAGTGTTCCGGCGGGAACGTTATCGACTTGTAGAGACAAGTTAGCTTGTTCGGCGAACCAATTTATAACGTCTTTCCAAGGCGCGTATCTGAAATTGAATCGCAATCGATTTTCGGTAGTTTTATTTTCTGTAACGATAATTCCAGAATTCGCCGAAGAAGTCGGAGTCGTCGGAGAAACAGGATTTGATGGAATCGTTGGAGAAACTGGATTTGTCGGAATTGTTGGAGAAACTGGTTGAGGATTTTCCGTAACGATAATTCCCGAATTTACCGGAGGAGTTGGCGGCGGAATCGCTGGAGAAACTGGAATCGTTGGAGATGCTGGAATTACTGGAGGAATTACTGTTTCTACTGTTCCTTTTGTCCCTTGAGTTCCTTCTGTCGAGTCTTGTAATGTTAAAATTGACAGAGGAGAAATCAGCACGGCGTTAAAAATTTTAGAAATATTTACGGGCGAATCTTGTTTAACTGGCGAGGTCTGATTTATCGGAGAGGTTTGATTGACCGGCGATTCTTGATTGATTTTCGGCGAAGTATCAACGGGATTTGAATCGGAATTTGAGTTTTGCGGAATTGTTTTTTGTTCTATTTTTTCGTGATTATTTTTTGGATCGGATTCTTTGTTGGTTGAATGAGTTGAATTTGAAGTTGAGTCTAAATCTAATTTTTGATTTTGTGTTTTTGGATTTGCGTCTGTAGTTGGGGTAATAATTTCTGATGGAATTGGAATTGGATTGATTGACGGTTGTTTTGAATCTGTTTTAGATGGGATATTATTTGATTTTGATTCGGATTCAGTTTCAGATTTTTGCGAGTTGGGATTGGCGGCAGGATTTGAGATTAAATTTGAATTTTGGTTTGTATTTTTTGGCGATATATTTTCGGTTGTTGTTTTTTCGTTTGTATTATTTGAATCGACATTAGTTGTAGTGGTTGTAGATTGTCTGCATGATGTTAAACAGCAAACGACGAGCGTTGAAACTGAAATTGAACAGACGACTGCTAGTAAAATTGAGCAGACGGATTTTTGAAAGTTTTTAGTAGTCATTTTTGATTATTTGTTGGGTTGTTATTGTTGTTTGTTAGTATTTGTTAGTAATATATTACGTTTGTTAATTTGCCGGCGGTAATTGAGGTTGATATTTTTTTTACGGAGACAATCAAAAATTTTGCGTGAAAAATATAATTAAACTATTTAATATTGATTTAGTAACGGTCAATATTTTATTTTTTGCAATATTGTGATGAATTATTTTTTAAACACGGACAAACTCGGCTAATGCGGATTAAATCGATTATGCGGATTATTAAGTTGCTTGATTTTATTTTTTGGATAGTTGGCAATCAAGTTATTGGGAAGAATTTCTAATTATCTAAGTTTATGAAAATCGGTAGAGAATATTTGTAATTGATAAATTTTGTTTAATTTATGTATTTTTCGATGTCAATGAATTGTCGTTTTGAATTTTAAAAATTCAATTATTATATCGGCGATTCCCGATGTAATTTTTCAATTAAACGTTACAAAAAAATAATCATTTATTTTTTAGGCGAGGTTTCAAACTTAAAAAATCAGTCATAATTTTAGGGGACTTAGGAGACGCTCTAATTTAAAAACCATAATTAACGACTCAACAAAAGACAACAGCTTTTAACAAAGAAGATTTTTTTCAATTTTATCTCCCGATACATTAACCCCAGATGTTAAACAAAAATGTCCCCAGTGTCCTCCCCAAAAAATTTTCGTAACCGTTCACGGTTTTAAACGCGGATAATAGGGGGATTTTTTAAACGCGGATAATAACGAATTTTTTTGGTGAATACGGATAATCGCGGAAAATGCAAATGGCGATTTTAATATTTATAAAATTGTATTATTTATTTAGGTTTATTTAGTTTGGTTTATTTATTTTAATATACTTTTCACACTTAATTAATCTTACAATTTCTCATTCACTCCATTCTTTATCCCATTTAATCTATTGACTTCTCTACCACAAAAGCATCATTTCCATTCTCCGCGATTATCCGTATTCACCAAAAAAATCTGTTATTATCAGCGTTTAAAAAATCCCCCTATTATCCGCGTTTAAAACCGTGAACGGTTACAACAAAATTAAAGCCAAAGATAATTTTTTGGGGGACTTAGGGGACGCTGGGGACATTGGGGACACAGGGGACGTTCTTGTTTAAATCTGGGATTAATGGCTCGAGGGGGACAAAATTTAAAGAAAAAAAATTTCTCTTTTTTAGAAGCTGTTGTTTTCTGTTGAGTCGTTAATCATGGTTTTTAAATTAGTGCGTCCCCAGTGTCCCCTAAGTCCCCTTTGTCCCCAATGTCCCCCCCAAAAAATAATATGGTTCTTAAACAATTGTTAGGAAAAATTTAGGTTATCAAAAAGTAACAAAA
>JAITAZ010000459.1 GCA_031283825.1 Planctomycetaceae bacterium
ACAAAGAAAACAAAAGGGATAAACCGACTTGAAATTTAGGATTAAAGACTCAAGCGATAAAACATATTTTCCACTGACTAATTACCATTCGACTAATTACAAAATTTCAACCAACCTACAATTAAAATGTTAAACCACGAAAACAGTCATTTAATATTCAACGAGGCTAGAAATTTAATGCCCGGCGGCGTGAATAGTCCAGCGCGAGCGTTTGGCGCAGTTGGAGGAGAGCCGATAGTTTTTGATCGCGGCGAAGGCGCGTATCTTTATGACGTTGACGGCAACCGATATCTCGACTACGTGCAATCGTGGGGACCAATGATACTCGGACACGCGCATCCTCAAGTTATTGCTGCGATACAATCGGCGTCGGTTAAAGGCACAAGTTTCGGCGCGCCTACGCAACTTGAGAATACGCTTGCAAAAATGATTATCGACACAATTCCGTCGATAAAGAAAATTCGATTTGTCAACTCCGGCACCGAAGCAACAATGAGCGCGATTCGATTAGCTCGCGGATTTACTGGTCGCAAAAAAATTATAAAGTTTATCGGCAATTATCATGGACACGTCGATTCGCTTTTAATTGCGGCGGGCAGCTCGGCGGCTACATTAGGCGTTCCGAACTCTCCTGGCGTTACGGAAGGAGTCGTGCAAGACACAATTCTGTTGCCGTATAATAATGTCGAAATGTTGAAAGATATTTTTCACCACACAGGTAAAGAAATTGCGGCAGTGATTGTAGAACCGGTCGCAGGCAACATAGGATGCGTTGTAGGAAACTCAAATTTTCTGTATGAATTGAGACATCTAACTCAAGAACACGGCGCGATTTTAATTTTCGACGAAGTAATGAGCGGATGGAGAGTAGGCAAAAGCGGCGCAGGAGGAAGATTCAGTCTAACGCCGGATATTACGACGTTAGGAAAAGTAATCGGCGGAGGATTGCCGGTTGGCGCTTATGGAGGTCGCGCGGATATTATGGACAACGTTTTGCCTGCCGGTAAAGTATTTCAAGCTGGAACGTTAAGCGGGAATCCATTGGCGATGGCGGCAGGAATCGCAACATTGAAAATATTAAACGAAACCGACCCATTCGCGTTAATCGAAAGAAAAGCGGCAACGTTAGCGGAAGGTCTAGAAGACGCGGCGAGAGAGGCAAAGATTCCGGTAATGGTCGAGCAAATTGGTTCGATGATGACTTTATTCTTCTTGACGGAGATCGATAAAAAAACAGATTTGTACAGAGTATCGGGAACAACTTTTAACGGCGGAATTGTTGAACGTTCAACGGCAACGAGTACAACTGGCGGATGTTTTTCGAGTAAAATTACAGATTGGGAATCCGCGTCGAGATGTAACACAAAACGATACGCAGACTTTTTTTGGAATATGTTAGAGCGAGGATTTTATTTTCCGTGTAGTCAATTTGAATCGTTTTTTATGTCAACGGCGATTACGGAAAAGGAAATAAATCAAACAATATCCGCCGCCGCAGAAGTTTTTAAATTGCTTTGAGAATCGCAATTAGTTGGTAGATCAGGTCGCCTACCTGATCGGTGATCAACCTGATCAATAAAAGCCTACGGAATAGTTACAATATTTAAAACCGTGAACGCTTACAAAAAAACAATATCGCATACTATCGTACCAATACTGCGTAACATGAGTTATAAACTATTCCGCTGATATATTACTTTTCTTGTTCCTTACAATTCCGCTTACAATTTATAACTCAATTCTCCAAATGAAAATTAAAACAATCGTATTCCAAAATTTAAATTCACTCGTTGATACCTCCACAATCAACTTTCCCGATAACGGGATTTTTGCTATAGTTGGTCCAACCGGAGTCGGGAAGACTACTATTCTCGACGCGATCTGTCTCGCTCTTTACGGGAAAACGCCGCGTCTAAATAAAATCAGTAAGTCCTCCGACGATATTATGTCAAAAAATACAAAATTCTGCTTCGCCGAAGTCGAATTTGAAATCGACCATAACGAAAAATATATCGCACGATGGGAACACGCAAAATCGAAAAATAAAACAAATAAAGAACCTACTCACAAACTCTATCACTGCTCAAATAATAACGAAAAAGAACTTCTAAACTACAAAAAAACAGACGTCGAAAAAAAAATTTCAGAAATTATCGGATTAAACTTTTCACAATTCACCCGCTCAATACTACTCGCACAAGGCGAATTCGCACAGTTCCTAAATAGCGCAGATAAAGAACGCGCCGATATACTCGAAAGAATTACTGGAACAGAAATCTATAAAAAAATTTCAATAAAAATCTACGAAAAATTCAAAATCAAAGAATCAATCCTAAAAATTCAAAAAGAAAAAATTAACGAAATAAAAATTTTAGACCAAAACGAATTAACCTCCCTAAACAACGAATTACAAAATCTCGACAACGAAATAAAATCTCTCTCGCAAAAACAAAATCTAATAATAAATATAATCGACCACAACAAAAAATTAAACGAAATTCAAAACGAGTCCGAAAATATTAAACGCGAAACCGAATCGCTCAATAACGCCGAATCAACGTTTCTACCAGAAGCGTCCAAACTCGCCGCCGCTCGAAACGCAAACGAAATCAATTATTCGTACAATAATTATATCACCCATAAAAATATACTCGACGAAATAATAAAAAAAATAACAGACGCACAAACAAATCTGCCAATCGAACAAAATAAATTAGACGAATTCAACCAAAACGCCGATAACGCCAATAATAACTACAACGAAATAAAAACTCTTCACGAATCAAATAAAAAAATCGCCAATAACGCCCGCTCGCTCGACCAAAAAATTTCAGACCTAAACGCAAATATAAAAAATCTCGAAAATAATAAAAAAGAAAAAACGCAAGGAATCAAAACTCTCGAAAAAGAATTACATAAATTCTCTCAACAACTCGCAGAAATTCTACAAGATCAAACCGCCGATTCCCTACAACAAAAAATCAACGAAATCTCAATAACTCTCGACAATACGCTAAACGGAAACGATATTTCAAATCTAAGCGATAAACGCGAATTATTAAGAGATTCCATAAAAAAACATGAACTATTTCTCGACTCAATTCTTAAACTCGAATCAATTAACGCCGATCAAACCGAAATCGAAAATCAATTGCAATCTCTCAATAATTTTATCAAACAACAAGAAAATCTAATCGAAGAATCCGAAGAACAAAAAAATCTAATCGAAAAATATATTAACGAATTACGCGAAAAAAAACAACTTCACGCAATAATCGCAAGCCTCGATGAACACCGCTCTAAACTCGAAAACGGCAAACCTTGCCCTCTCTGCGGCTCAACCGAACACCCTTACGCTAACGGCGAAAACCCAAAACCTGAATCAGAAGAAATCCAAGAAATCGAAATAAAAAATACAGAAAAAAAATTAAAAAATACAAACCAAAAAATAAAAAATCTATACGACGAACTCGCAAACAACAAAAGAAAAAAAGACTCGCTCGAAATTAAACAAAATAATAATATCGAATCAATCGCACAAATTAAAAATATCTTCAAAGTCGATAACATAAACGAAATTCCAACGAAAAATTCTATACAAACAGAAATCAAACTCGCACAAATCGCCGCCGACGAAATAAAAAATCAAATCGATAAAACCGAAAAACTAAATAACGAACAAAAAGAATTACGCGAAAAACAACAAAACGCAAACGTAATAAATATCGAAATCCAACGAAATAATACCCTAATCAAAGAAAGAAAACTCGACCTCGAAACTCTCGAAAAAGAAATCAAAATAATTAAAGACGAATTTAACCTGAAAAAAGATGAACGCATAAAAATCTTCGGCGAAAATAATCCAGACGAAAACGACAAAAAATTTGACGATATGCTCAAAAACGCTACAAAAAATCAAGAAGAAAAAAATAATATCGCACTGTCCCAAAAAAATAAAATTGAAAACCTAACCCATCAACTCGAAACCCTACTCAACGATAAACAAAAACGCGAATCAGAAACAAATAACGCAAAAAAAATATTCGACGAACTCCGAACCGCAAAAGGATTCTACAACGAATCCGATTTCCTAAAAGCAAGACTCAAACCGGAAATCTTGAACGAATTAACGTCAAAAGAAAATAAATTCAAAGAAGACCGAATCCGACTAAATTCCCGTCGAGACGAAAATATCAAAAAACTTAAACAACTACAAGAATCCGAAATCAGCCAATCAGATAATTTTCGTAACAAAAATGACGCCGATATCGAATCGCTGCAAAAAGAAAAAATCGAACTCGACGAAAAAATAAAATTCAACTCCGAACAAATCGGAGGATTAAAAGAAAAACTCAACTTAAACGAAATTCAAAACGACGACTATAAAATCAAACAAAAAGAATTCGAACAACTACAAAAAGAATATAACCTCTGGTTCAAATTAAACGAACTAATCGGCTCGTCCGACGGCGCAAAATATAACAAAATCGTACAAAAAATGACCTTCCAATCACTGATAATCTACGCCAACGAACAACTCGCAAAAATTACAAATAGATACCGGTTGATACACATTCTCGCAAAAGATAAAGATAAAAATAATGAGAACACAACCGGAAAAGAACTAATGTTCGACGTAATCGATAACTATCAAGGCGGCGTCATACGCACAATAAAAAATTTGTCCGGCGGAGAGATTTTTATAGTTAGCCTCTCGCTAGCGCTCGGTTTGTCGTCAATGTTAAGCGAAAGAAGCCGCGTCGACTCGCTGTTCCTCGACGAAGGCTTCGGAACGCTCGACGAACAAACACTCGACGTCGTGTTAAGCTCGCTCGAAGGATTGCGCCAAGCCGGTAAACAAATCGGAATAATCTCGCACGTGCCAATGATCAGACAAAGAATCGCATCGCAAATTCGCGTCCTGCCAAAAGGGAACGGAAGAAGCAAAATCGAAATCGCCCTTGAAGGACAATAAATCGCGTATATAATAGTCAAATTAAAATCGCACGCGAAAAATTATTTGCAACAAACCAAATGAAATTCCTACATCGAAAATAACGTTGAAAAAAAATAACGCGCGGTTGCCCCTTAAACTTTAACTTTGGAACTATTCAGTTGCAATCTCGACGACACTTTTTAATAAAAAAATGAATAATCATTGAGACATAAGGCTCATAGATTCATAGAGACACAAGGCATTACGTCTCTACCGTTGATTTGTTAAAAATCATAAAGTCGTTACTGGATCGTTACTTAATATTAACCTTTAACATTTAATTTCAACTTTAAAAACATTAAACCAAACACCAATTACAATGTCAACAAATCAAATTTCCATCTTTTCGTTTTCGCGTCAATCGCGTAATAGAGATAACCGATTCCAAACGGAAAATTCAATCTCGGTCAATTGTAAAAATTGCAAATCGATTTATCGTTACGATAATTTTATATTATCGTTTCTTTTTTCGATTTTAATTTTATTTTTTGTAACGAATAAAAATTCTGCCGTATTTGCGGCGGAAGAAGTCAATAAACTAGCTGTATCGGCGGCGCAATTGCAACTGCTCGAACAAGCAAATCAACTCGCCGAGAAAATTTCAGACCCCAGCGATAGAATAAGCAAACTCTTTGAATTGCTTTCGTTTAAATCTCAATTTGACGACAAACAACAAGCTCAAAAAACAATTCAATTGATTTTAAAACAAATTTCCGCATTGGAAGCCGGAGTCGTTAAAAATAACTTTTACGAATTACTTGCAATCGCTCAATCGAATATCGGCGATTTTAAACAAATTAACGTAACGTTAAATAATCTTCCTCAATCGATTGATAAAGCTCAGATACAATTCGATATTGCTGAAAAAATTATTTACGAACAAGAAGATAATAAATTGCCAATTCCTAATGAAGTTACCGACTTGTTGCGACTCGCGTACTCCGGCGCAGGAGTCGCTAAAGACGCCGGTTTAGAATCGCTCGCGGCAATGCAACTCGGACGAGTTCTCGCAAAATCAGGAAAAATCGATGAAGCAAACTCGTTTCTCGACGTCGCCCTAAAAAAATCCGACGAACTTGAAGAAGCCGAATCAAAAAATATAAAACAGTCAATCTTGAGAGTTCTCGTACAAAATAAAAATTACAAAAAAGCTATGGACGAAATCGCAAAAACAAAACATCAAGAAACAAAAGATCTGTTTCTCGGTCTAGTCTTGCAAACGCTCGCGGAAAACGGACAAATCGACGAGGCGAAAAAACTTTTGCTCAACATCAAATCAAAAGACGTCAGAGATATGATCGCCGTAGGAATAAGCCGCGAAATCACAAAGAAAGGAACCGTCGCCGAATTGATCGAATTAGCAAATCTGACAAGCTCAGAAGAACGAAAAGAAATCTTCGTACAAAATACAATTTCATTTCTTCTCGAAAACAAACGCCCTGAAATCGCCGCTCAATTGATAGATCAATTTAAGTCGAAAACCGAATCCAGCGAGCGTTACAATCTGATTCTAATCGCGAATCAAATCGACAATAAAAAATTCGATGAGGCAGAAAAAAAAATCTCCGCAATTACAGACCCGAATTATAAAATGCAAATGAGCCGATATTTGATCCTTTCGCGAATTAAAGCAAATGGTTTGAAATCGGTAGTCGGGAAAACGTCGCTGGATTATTACACCGCCGACGAAAAACAACAAATCGCAGTTCTAAACGCAGAGATAACTAAACTCGCAACGATAAAAGATAATTCCGAACGCGCAAAAGCCGGTTTCTCTCTGTTGCTAAAACATGTCGAAACGCTAAACCCAGACGGAATCCAAACGACAACGCAAATTTTTCTCAACGACGTCGATAAAATTGATAGCCCAATACAAATACTAGAATATCAGTACCACACGGCACGACTCCATTTAGAACTCGGAAACTCCGAAGGCGTGCGCGACGCGCTTAATCGGTCTATTAAATATCTCGACGGAATAAAAGATTTGATGAAACTAAAAGATTTAGTATTGATCGATCAGGGCGAAACGAATTCAACAAATAACGTCAACCCAAATACAAAACAACCCGCGCCGCCAAAAACGCCCGAAGTAAACGAAACAATGATTCGCGAGAAACTCTTTTTGACTTACACGTCTATCTGCGCAATCTATATCGACATAGACGATATCGAAACCGCCGAAAAAATTTACGCAAAATCAAAACAATACCTCGCCGCAACAAACGACGATCCAATGAAACAATTCGACCAAACCGGAATCTTGAGCAAATTATTAGCACAAATCGACCGAGCTAAATTAAATAAAAAATAAATAATGATTAACGATGATAATTTTCATAAGAATTATTGTAACGAAAATTATCTTAACCGATATTGTCTCCCATTCGAGTCGCAATTTTTTAAACTGCTTACACTTGAATTTTCGCTTAGAGCCGCCTGCCGACCTTCGGAAAGCAGAGGCTTTTAAGCCTTTAAGTCGCTGAAATTCATAGTACAAGTTGTATAGATTAAAGCGTGAAGAATTTAAAATGTCCAAGATATTAATTGATAAATTTAAGTGCGTGCGATGCGGTCAATGCGTTCTTTCGTGTCCGTCGCGCGTATTTACGCGTAATTCTCCGTTGGAGTGCATGACGTTGTCGTCCGGCGGCGCGGAGCGTTGCATATCGTGTAATCATTGTATAGCAATATGTCCGGTTAATGCGATTTCGGTTAATGGTCTTGACAGTTCAGATTGCGATTCATTTACGGACGGCGTTTATCCGCGTCTTGAGCATATAATTTCGCTTGTTCAAATGCGTCGTTCAATACGGACATATTCCGATATTCCGGTTGATCGCGTGCAGATCGAGCAGTTGCTTAACGCGATGCGATGGTCTCCGACGGCGAAAAATCGTTTGCCGGTAAAGTGGATTGTAATCAACGG
>JAITAZ010000505.1 GCA_031283825.1 Planctomycetaceae bacterium
CCATACCATAACGAAAAATTTTCGGCAGAAATTACAGTTTTCCGCAAATTTTGCGAATGATCAGTAATCGCGCCGGACTCCGTACTCATTGAGCTATCTCGATGAAGATTACTCTGATCAATTTTCGTAACGATATTGTTACGTTGAATCTGTTCAAAACAATTTCTAAATTGCATTATCGAATTATTTGTCATGTTTAATTTTTGTAACATTTAATTACCTCGTAATTTTGCCGTAATTTTCGCGCGTATAATTATTGCCGCGACATTAAAAATCAAAACGAACAAGATCAAAGTTGCAACTAATCCAAACTGATTGTACGGCACCATTGCCGTAATTCTGTCTCCGACCGCCATGTCGTAAGCCGTGTACGACAACACCGGCGTCGGCTGAAAAAGCAAATTCGACCCCGCAATAAAACCGCCCGACGCAACCGCACACGTGAAAAGCAACGGCGCAGTTTCACCGGCAGCACGACTTATTCCCAAAATGACACCGGTCAAAATTCCCGGTAACGCCGCAGGAAATGTTACCGTCGTAAATACTCTCGCCGAACTCGCGCCGAGTCCAATTGCAGCCTCGCGATACGTTTGAGGAACCGCACGAATCGCTTCCTCCGACGTCCGAATTACTACCGGCAAAATCAATATCGCAAGCGTAATCGAACCGGCTAAAAGAGACGGCTTGCCAGTGATAAATTCTACTATCATCGCCAAACCAAAAAGACCAAAAACTATACTCGGAACTCCAGCAAGCGTATTGACACAAAGACGCATAAATCGCGTAGCCATATTATCTTTCGCCGACTCGACAAGATACGCCGCCGTCAATAATCCAAGTGGCAACGCTATCAAAATCGACAACAAAGAAATTAAAGCCGTGCCAAGTAATTCAGGACCAATTCCGCCTAAATAATGTCCCGCCGTAGCCGAATCCAAAAAGTAAAAACCGTAAAACGTCCAACGCGGATTAAGCATTTCGTCCATCTTGCGATCAAGCTCGTCGATCAATAATCTGACGTCGTTCTCAATCGCCGTTCCTTCAAAAAACGACACTCGATCAACGACAATTTTTTCGTTTGACACGTTGCCGCGATTATTATCAACTTGCGATTTCCAAACAGTCGCGAGTTTAAGTTGAGCAAGATATTTTTGCGCCGTTGACCAATGAGCTGCACCGTAACGCACTTCGGACGGCAGATGCGAATTGTCTGCGCGATTCTCCATGCCGAGAATACAACCTGTTCCTTCAACGCCGGTTACTAACGTTCTGATTTGTTTGAACGCAGCCGAATAAGTCAGATTTGGATCGACGGGAATCGGTTTATCTCGAAGCGATAAATCGGCGGCGCGAGCAATTGAATAATATTCGTCGGCAAGTTGAATTATTGGATCAATAATTCTGGAATCGGATTTTTTTAATTTTTGAATTTTCTCATAAGCGATTTTTAATTGCTCTGCCGAACTCGACTCGCAAAGATTTTTAAACGCGCGGCTCAATTGACGATTGTTAGTTTCGCGTCCGAGTTTTGTTGCTTTGACGATCCAGTCGTCCGGCGAAAGCCATGAAATCTTTTTTAAGATTTCGTAAACTTGTTGACGCGATTGCGAACATTGAATAAATTCTTGTTCGATTTTTTGTTGATTGCCGCGTTGAAATTTTTCTAAAATAAATAAACGATGTTCTACGGTTTCTTGAAAACATATTGCTTCTAAACCTCCGTGAAATATCGGGATAATTACTATTCCAACAGCGAAAAACAAAATTAAAATCGACGCCGCAGCCGCCGCCGTAAAACAATAATCGAATAAACTTCTCATCAAACGCGAATAACTAATAATCCAAAGCGGACTCAATCGAGATATTTGTTGTAACGAAAAATCAATCGCTCGATAAAAAAACGAAATGATTTTTTTCGCGAGAGAATAAAATTTTGTCAAGACATAGCTAACAATTTTACAAAAAACGTTACAAAAATTATTGCCGTTATTTTTTATAGTTTGATTAGACTGTAACGACGCGGAAGAGTTATTATTTTGATTGGGTATATTTTTGTTTCGATTTACGATAAATTCGGTCAAGAGATTCATCGCGAAAGTGAATATTAAGAGTATTAGTCCGACGGTGAATAGTGCGCTTCGGTGTATTGAGTCGGCTGGAGTTTCTCCGATATCTCCTGCGATGGTTGCGGTCATAGTTCTGACGGCGCCGCTTAAACCGGCGACAACTTGATCGACTCTATACCATGCGTTTGGCATATTTGCGGCGTTTCCGGCTGCCATCCAAACGACCATAGTTTCGCCGACGGCTCTCATAACTCCGAGAATAATAGCGGCGGCGATTCCGTTCCATGCGGCGGGGAAGACAATATGAATAATTGTTTCGGCGCGAGTTGCGCCTAAGGCGTAAGACGCTTCTCGGATTTCGCGACCGATTCCGCTTGTTGCGTCTTCGGCGACGCTGACGATTGTTGGAATTGCCATGATTGCAAGAATAATCGACGCATTCAAAACGTTTGTGCCGGAGGAGAATCCAAATGTATCTTGTAGAAACGGGGCGACTATTTTGATTGCAAAGAAACCAAAAGCAACAGATGGAATAGCGGCGGGCAATTCGATAAATGGTTTGAGCATTTGGCGAATTTTAAATGGAACGATATCGCTTAAAACTACTGATGTTAAAATTCCAATTGGGATTGCAAAGAGCATCGCCATTATTGTAACGATAAATGATCCGTAGAAGAGACTTAACATTCCAAAAACCGGCGGTTCGGCGTTAGGAAACCAATTTCCCGACGTGAATACTTCAATGATTCGGCGGAATCTGTCGTTATTATTGTTATCGACATTACTGACAAGAAACGGCAACGAGCGATAAAGAATAAATCCAAACACCGCCAGCACGACAAGCATTACCGCATTTGCAAGTCTTGCGAAAAGCTGAAATGCAATAAATTTTTTTATCCGAGATAATTTATATTTGTATTGATCGTTCATATACGACTCGTACTATGATTGTTGGAGATTCAAATGAGTAAAAGCCTGCTTTCCGTAAATAAGCAGACGGCAATAACTGAAAATTAAAGTGCGAATAGTTTAAAAATATGTTTGGAAATATTTGACTAAATTTTTTCGTAATATTTATCAAATTCGAACCGCGAGTAATTATAGAAATCAATTGTTAAGAAATTATTAAGATTTCATTAAGATTGCGTTAAGATTTATTTTTAAGACGCAACAACATTCAATAATTGCTTTTATTGCAGAAAAAATA
>JAITAZ010000517.1 GCA_031283825.1 Planctomycetaceae bacterium
GCGAATTTAATAAAATTTGAATTTTTAGATATTCTCAAGAAATATCAGTTAAACTAAAATTTCAACGCAAGCTCGCGTATGAAAGGAAAAAAAAATGAAACGCGTATTGTTTATTATCAGAGATTTCGTTATCTTGAATTTCGTATTATTTTACAGTTTTTCATTCTTTGTTTTTGCAGAGGAATTCTCCGGCAAAAAAGGGAATTGGAATGGATTTGAATCTTACGAGTTTGAAGTTGGACAACGACCATGCCGCGTTGTTATTCCTAAAAATGCTTTGGAAGAAAAACTTTGGGTTTGGCGGGCAGTCTTTTGGGGACACGAACCTCAAACAGAAATAGCTCTTCTAAACAAAGGTTATTATATAGCGTTTATAAGTTGTAGCGATTTACTTGGTTCTCCGCAAAATCTCAAAGAACGGGATGAATTTTACAATTTTCTCACGGAAAAATATGGTTTTTCAAAGAAACCAGTTTTACTTGGAATGAGTCGCGGCGGACTTTGTTCTCTTCGTTGGGCAATTGCCAATCCGTTAAAGGTTTCATGTTTATACATTGACGCTCCAGTTTGCGATTTAAAAAGCTGGCCAGGCGGTAAAGGAAAAGGTAAAGGAAGTCCAGCTGATTGGAAACAAACGTTGAAACTCTACAATCTTACAGAAGACGATGCACTGAAATTCAAAGGTAATCCAATAGACGCCTTAAAACCATTAGCAGAACAAAAAGTTCCAATTTTGAGCGTTTGCGGAGATAGCGATGATGTCGTGCCTTATGAAGAAAACACGGCTATTCTTGCAGAAAGATACAAAAAATTAAATGCCCCAATCGAAGTAATTTTAAAACCAAAAATTGGTCATCATCCTCATAGCCTTAAAAATCCAACGCCGATTGTTGAGTTCATTCTTAAAAACTCATGTTACGCAGTATTTGTCCGTCAGTAGGCGTTTATTAATCAGGTTGATCATCGATCAGGTAGGCGACCTTTCGCCGAAAGGTTGCGAACCTACGGTCGCCTACATGGCTGGAGCAGCAAATGCGTAACATGAGCCAATAATTAAAACAAATGTAACCGTTCACGCACAAGAGAAAAATTTTCTAATCCCTGAAAGGGCGCAAGCCGCTTTGTAAATAGGATTTTTTCTTGTGAACGTGAAAGGTTACCCAAAAAAATAATATGGTTTTTTAAAAATCCGTGAACGGTTACAAATTTTCCACTGATATATTATCCAAAATTTCTATTTTTTTGATGTTGTTTTCTTTGATTGTTTAATCGTTTTTTTAGCGATTTTCTTGATGTTTTTCTTGACGATTTTCTTGGCGATTTTTTTTATTATTGGAGATTGCTTTTTAATTGGAATCTTTACCTTGACTGTTTTCTTTTTTTGTCCTGAAACTTTTGACTTCTTGCTCTTAATTGTTGAAATAACCTTTGAAATAACAGCTTTTTTGGAAGTTTTAGACTTCGGCTTTTCCGCAGATTTAGTTTTAATTTCAACTTTCGGTTTGGTTTTTGTCTTCTTTTTATTTTTCGTTACAATTTTATCTTTTTTGCCAGTCGTTGTCTTGCCTAAAGAATCAGATAACTCTACGCCGAAAATTGATTCTAGACTTTCATCATCTAACGTGTTGTCGTCTTTAACGTCAGCCGTGAAATTTACCGAACTATCGATTAACTCCAAATAATCAACTCCCCTCAACTTAAAGAATAATTCCGGCTCGGCGTCTAACATCACACCCACGCCGTAAAGCGTCGCCGCGATATGTTTACACATCGACGCAAAATCAGGACACGAACAATCAAAACTTATCTCATCCGGTTTCGGAAATAAACCGTTTGTTTTGTCAGTTACTATCGCAAGCACGTTTTTCGATAACTTTCCTTGCAATAACTCGACAACCGAACCAATTTCTTTAGAACATTTCTTTTTGATTATATCCCATTTATTTTTACTCAACGGCGCAATACTTATTTCAATTTGATACGTATCCGAACCTGCAACATACGCCTTTATTTTTCCGGTACTAATTTCTAAATGCGCAACCGAACCATTGCGAATATACGTTTTACCTCGTTGTATTCGGTTTCCGTAATCGGCGTAAGATTCCAGATTTTCACACCACGCAACACCCCAAAACGTTTTAGCAATTTTCGAGCAGCTCGGCTTAACGGGATGCGCTTTAGACCCAAGTTTTTTAGCAACAAATTTTTTAGCATTAGCTAATTTATTTGCAACCGACACATAAGGCGACCATCCAAAATAATCATAACCCATTTTTGTTAATTGATTGTTTAATAAATTGTTAATTGTTGATTGAATTTTTTTACCGTGATTTTTTGTAACTAATCCATCTTGATTTTTATCTTGCAGACGCATTAATTTAATTTACGCAAAAAAGCGTTTGCGCAAAATTAAATTTATTGCGTTCAAATTCAAGTTAGTTTTTTGTTACGAAAATTCTGATACGATTAAGATTTTATCAAAACCTCAAATTCGCATCGCCGAAAAGTATAATATAAGTTGAAATAAAACACAACGCTTAATCCTAAACCAGAAAAAATTTCTTGTAAACGCTCAATATAATTTTTTCAATTTTGTTTTGACTGCGGTTTGAAAGATGCAATTTATCGAATATACCTAAAGGGAACTTCTAAAAACTCGTTTTTTTATTAACCACAGAGAACACAGAGTTCACAGAGAGAATATTTTTTAAAAATTAAATTAAATTTTGATTTAAATCCAAATTGTTACTTTAACAAAT
>JAITAZ010000567.1 GCA_031283825.1 Planctomycetaceae bacterium
CAAAAAATAAAATTATAGAATTTTTTCCACAAACCCAATTGACTCGGTTGGATTTCATGGTAAATCCCTAGAGCTTAGTTACAGCTAAAAAATAAAGGTAACCGTTCACGGTTTTAAACCGGATAATAGGGGGATTTTTTAAACACGGATAATAACGGATTGGACTGATAATCGCGGAAAATGCAAATGGCGATTTTAATATTTCATAAAATTATTTAATTTAGGTTTATTTAGTTATAGTTGATTGTCTAGTCAATTATTTATTTATTTAGTTAGTTAGTTAGTTAGTATTTAATAATTTCTTGCATTCCCCTTTTATCCCCTTAAAATTATTGACTTCTATCATACAAAATCATCATTTGTTTTCTCCGCGATTATCAGTATTCACCAAAAAAATCCGCTATTATCCGCGTTTAAAATTCCCCCACTATCCGTGTTTAAAACCCGTGAACGGTTACGGTATTTTTAAAAACCATGATTAACAAACTCAACAGAAAACAACAGCTTTTAAAAAGAGAGATTTTTTTTCAGTTTTATTCACCTGAACTATTAACATTAGATTTTAAACAAGAATGTCCCCTAAAAAAATTATCTTTGGTTTTACAGGACAGTTTTTTTCCATTTTATAATTAATTTTATTGCGTCAATTGGAGAGATTTTTTCTATTTCTAGATTGCGTATTTCGTCAACTATCGGATGATCGTCTTTTCCGAAAAGCGAAAATTGAACCGTGCCGATAGTTTTGCGTTTTACTCTTACGACTTTATCGATTTGTTCTCCTTCTGATGAAATAGTGGTTAAATTTCTTAACTCTTCCGATTCCGCATTTGACGCAAGTTTTGTATGATTTCGTTCAAGTTCTGCTAGAATTTCGCGGCTTCTATTTGTTACTTCTTTCGGCAATCCTGCTAATTTTGCTACATGTATTCCATAACTTTTGTCAGCCGCGCCGGGTATTATTTTGTGCAAAAATACTACGTCGTCATTTAACTCGTTAACAGCAACGTTAAGATTTCGTATCAAATCAAAGTTTTCCGATAAATCTGTCAACTCATGATAATGCGTAGCAAAAAACGTTCTACATCCCATGTTGTTATGTAAATATTCGCAGATTGCCCACGCTAAAGAAATTCCATCATACGTGCTTGTTCCTCTACCGATTTCGTCTAGAATCACCAAACTTTTCGGCGTCCCTTGATTTAAAATTCTTGCCGTTTCAATCATTTCAACCATAAACGTGCTATAACCTCGCGCGATTTCATCGCTTGCTCCGACTCTTGCGAAAATTCTATCGCAAATTCCGATTTGAGCTTCTCTTGCCGGAATATAACTTCCTATCTGCGCCATAATACAAAGAAGAGCAGCTTGTCTAATAAACGTACTTTTGCCAGCCATGTTAGGTCCCGTAATAAGTTGAATCATCCCGTTGTTTTCACGATCAACACTGATGTCGTTTGGAACAAAACTACCTGCCGTACAAAGTTCCTCAATCACCGGATGACGTCCCTCGATTATTCTAATCATCGATTCTTCAACCAGCTTCGGACGACAATAATTATGCTGTCTCGCTAATATCGCCAACGATATTAAAACGTCTAACTTCGCAATCGCCGCCGACGTTTGTTGCAACTTATGCCTATTCGATAACACGGCTTCGCAAAGTTTAGTAAAAATCGACGACTCAATTTCATTCGCTTGTTCGCTTGCCGTAATTACTTTTTCTTCATGCTTTTGCAATTCAGGAGTTGTATATCTTTCGGCGTTTTTAATTGTCTGTTTTCTTTCATAATTCGATGGAATTTTTTTGCGGTGCATATTTGTAATCTCGATGTAATAACCAAATATGCGAGTATAACCAACTCTTAAAGACGCTATTCCAGTCCTCTCGATTTCTTTTGCTTGATACTTTGCGATCCATTCTTTTCCGCCGCGTTGCATGTCTCGTAATTCGTCTAATTCTTTGTTGAAATTTTCGCAGATGAATCCTCCTTCGCGAGCGTTAGTCGGCAATTCGCTATTCAACGCTTTGCTTAATAATTCTGCCAACTCGACGCATGGATCGATACTATTTCGTATTTCTTGCAACAACGAACTTTTTGAATTAGAAAGTTGTTCAATAAAATAAGGCAACATCGAAATCGTTTGAGAAATTAATCCGAGATCACGCGGAGAACAACGATTTTGAGCGACGCGAGTAATCAAACGTTGCAGGTCGTAAATTTTTCGCATTTTTTCTCTTATATTTGTAATTGCGAATTGTTCCGTTAGGAGTTCCGTAATTGCGTCGAGTCGTCGATTTATTTCGTTAATATCCATGAGCGGCGACGTAACCCAATCTGCGAGCATCCGCGATCCCATTGGCGTAATACATTTGTCCAGCACGCCTAGCAATGTTCCGTCACGTTTGCCGGAGCGAATTGTTCGGGTTAATTCTAAGCTGCTTCGGCTTGCTTCGTCGATTTCCATAAACGAACCGACTTGGTACGGCGTTAGTACGTCGATATGATCTAATGTCTGACGTTGCGTTTCGTAGAGATAATCGAGAATAGCGCCGGCTGCACAAATTGCCGGAATGTTTTGATTATCGTTGTCGGCAAATCCGAATCCTTCGAGTGTTGAGGTTTTAAATTGTTTACAAAGAGTTTCTTTTGCCGTGCGGTAGTTGAAAGTCCAATCAGAGCGCGGCGTTTTTTGCATGTTGAAATATTCGGGCAATGTGAACGGGTCTTTATCGCTGTAGATAATTTCAACGGGAGAAATTCTTGCGATATGTTCGAGTAGGGAATCTTTATCGACGGTAACCGAGTAAAACGCGCCGGTTGATAATTCGATCCAAGCGATTCCTGATTCTAATTTTGGGGTGCGCGGATTCAATGACACCGCCGCGAGAAAATTTGAAGTTCTTGGGTCGAGGATAGTGTCTTCTGTAACGGTGCCGGCGGTAACGACTCGTACAACTTCGCGTTTTACGATACCTTTTGCTTTTTTGGGATCTTCTACTTGTTCGCAGACGGCGACGCGAAAACCGGCGTTGATTAATTTTGCGATGTAGGAATCGAGTTGCGAACAAGGAAAGCCAGCCATCGGCATAGCGTCTGGACCTTTTTCGCGACTTGTAAGAGCCAAGCCCAGCGTTTCGGCGGCAACTTTGGCGTCTTCGAGGAACATTTCGTAAAAGTCGCCCATGCGGAAAAGAACAATTGCATTCGGACAAGTTTTCTTGGCTTCTTGCAATTGCTGCAACATCGGCGTAGTTTTAGGTTTGTTTGTTGACATGAGGGAATCTCTAATAATTCAATTTTTATTGATAATTTTTGTAAAAAATAAATTTTTAATCTTTCATTATTTGTAACCTTTTTAAAT
>JAITAZ010000632.1 GCA_031283825.1 Planctomycetaceae bacterium
CATGTAAAATTTATTTTTATTAGGAACGCGGTCGTCTCGACCGCATATTTAGGCGTTTGTCATGCAGGCGGGACGCCCGCGTTCCTAATAAAATTAGTTTTTAGAAGTTCCCTTTAATTCCGAAATTTAAAACCGTGAACGGTTATATTTATTTTTTGTGCGAATACTTTGCCGGAGTTCGAAATGCAAGTTGAAAACGATATTAATGACATGTTATATTCGCCTCTTCGAGTTGGGACGTTTCAGCATTTGCGTTGTAATTCGTGGCCTCTTGTTCATTTTTTATCGCGGGAGTTGTCCGGCGTTATTATGTCGGATTGGCAACCTACGGCGTTGCGATTAAGATTGATGACTCGTCATATCGACTTAGCGTTATTACCGTCGGCAGAGTTGATGAATTTAACGGATAGTAAAATTGTCGGAGATTGTTGTATCGCGTGTAATGGAGTTGTTCGCAGCGTAAGATTGATTTCAAAAAAACCAATCGAAAAAATTAGTACGTTAGCGCTTGATATCTCCTCGCGAAGCAGCGTTTTGATGTGCGAAATATTATTGTTACATTATTTCGGACTACGCCCAAAACGGTATCGACTTGACGCTGAAAGCTCGCTAGACAATTGTCAAGCAGACGCTTTTGTTATCATTGGCAACGCCGCCTTGAGTTATATTCCGTCGAAAACATGGAATTATCAATATGACTTAGGTTCGTTATGGCTAGAAAAAACAGGATTGCCGTTTGTGTTTGCAACATGGGTAAGCTGCGATAAGTCAATTTGGACAAATCGCGAATACGTTCAAGCATGTAAACGCGCCCGCGATAGAGCTACAAATAATATAGACGTACTACTCGACGAAAAACAAATCGAACTCGCAAAATTACCGTTTGAAAGAGAACTAATAAAATCTTATTTAACGGATTCTATCGTCTATAAATTAGGCGATAAAGAACGACAAGGTCTGCAATTTTTTTTTGACCTCGCCCTATTGCACGGTTTCACAAAACAAAAAACCTTCGCACACATAATTGATACCGAACAATAAATGTAATATATCAACAAATGTAATATATCAACGAGACAAAACAAATATTTCACCTGATATATTACCGCAATTTAAGTTTCGTCTGTTGACGTAGAGACGCAAGATATTGTGTCTCTATGAATAAATGGCTACTAAATTTCACCAAATATATTTTTAGAAATTCCTAATTAACAATAATGTCTAAAGAAAAAAACAAAGAACGATTAAACGCCGAAAATAATTCAGACGGCGAAAATTCAACAACCGGAACTAATACCGGCGCCGTACTCGAAGCGGCACGACGCGAAAAATTACGGAAAATCGAAGAATTAGGATTCGATCCTTGGGGTTGTCGTTTTGATAATCATCAACCAATTGATTCTATTCGTAAATTATCGGATCAAATAATCACAATAGAATCCGAATCGACAAATACGTCCGCGCCGTCGTCTTCAATGTCTTCAACGCCGGCGACGTCTTCAGATAATTCCGGCAGTCAACCGACGCAATCTCAACCGCAAGCGCAAGCGCAAACTCAACCGCAAGCGCAAACTCAAACTCATCAAAAAGGACCTAAAGTTCGCGCTGCTGGTCGAATAATATTGCAACGTAAAAAAGGTAAATTGATCTTTCTTGACTTGTGGGATTGGACTGGCAAGATACAAGTTTTAATCGGCGCTAATCAAGTTGGCGAAAAGAATTGGGAACTTGCGCAATGTTTCGACTTGGGCGATATTATCGGCGTTGACGGCGAATTGATGATAACTCGCGCGGGCGAATTATCGATAGCGGCGGAGAGTTTAATGTTCTTGTCGAAGTCGATAGAAACACCTCCGGCAAAATTTCACGGCTTAACCGACCCCGACTTGCGAAGCCGAATGAGATACATGGATTTAATTCACACCGACGGCGTGTTAGAACGAATGTTACGTCGGACAAAAATCGTGCAATCAGTTCGCGCGACTTTAAGCGGAGAAGGTTTTGTCGAGGTTGAAGGTCCGACGTTGCACACAATCGCCGGCGGTGCGGCGGCAAGACCTTTCGCTACGCATCATAATACGTTGAATATTCCGTTGGTTTTGAGAATCGCGTTAGAGCTACATCTGAAACGGTTGCTTGTCGGCGGAATGGAACGAGTTTACGAACTCGGACGAGTTTATCGTAACGAAGGAATCGACCAAAAACATAATCCCGAATTTACAATGCTCGAAGCGTATCAGGCTTACGGAGATTGCAGATCAATGATGGATTTAACGGAAAAAATTATTGTCGATGCATTGAAAGCAACGGGGCAAGACTTAATTGTAACGTGGAATAATCAGCCGATAAATTTTACTCCTCCGTTTGCAAGACGCGCTTATGACGACTTGATTAAAGAATATACGGGAGTTGATCCGACAGATCGCAAAGCAATAATCGATTATGCGAAATCGCTGAATATTGACGTCGCGGGAAAACATTTTGACTTGGTAAAGAATGAGGTATTCGAGGCAAAAGTTGAAGATAATCTTTTAGACCCAATTTTTGTTACGGATTATCCGGCGAGTATTTGTCCGCTGACAAAACGTAAGCCGGACAATGCGGAAATCGCAGACCGTTTTGAGCTTTTTGTTCAAGGCGTAGAGTTAGCGAATGCTTACACGGAGTTAAATGATCCTGATTTGCAAGAGACGCTTTTTTCGGAACAGCTTGAGGGTCAAAAGGACGACGAAACGATGGCAAAAATGGACAAGGATTTTATCCGCGCATTAAGACACGGAATGCCGCCGGCGGGAGGTCTTGGAATCGGAATCGATAGACTTTGTATGTTCCTGACAAATACAACATCAATAAAAGAAGTAATCCTTTTCCCGCTACAACGCCCAGATTCAAATTAAAAATTTGAGGCAATATGACGCTGAAATATTATTAAAGTTTAAGTAATATATCAGTGGAATATTTGTTTTGTCTGTTGAGTCGCATTTTTTAAGGGACAGAAGGGACAAAAGGGACAGAAGGGACTTTAGGGACATCGTTGTTTGAAATCGAAAATTAAAGACTCAAAAATATTGTTCTTGAGTCTTTTCAAACAAATTTTAAACCAAAATGTCCCTTCTGTCCCTTTTGTCCCTTGAACCATGACCGAATAGTTACTGTTGATAACTTTTCGGATCGGAAATTTCTATCGTTAAACTTCCTGAACTTTCAGGGATTTTGATATTGATTGGCGTTGTTTCTTTTGTTCCCCATTTGGCGGGAACAATTTTAGGCATTGCCGCAATTTCTTCATCAACTTTTTTTCTGTAAGCGTTGACTTCGTCCATAGTCATCTTTCCGAGTTGTTCGTTTGACAACTCCGAAGAAAGTTTAGGCGTATGAGTTATTATCGCCTTATAATTTCCAGTCGGAGTGCCAAGTTTAGTATAAGTTGTGATTGAAGTCGATAATATCGCGACTCCATTGCTTCCTGTCAAACCATGCACAACATACGGCGCATTTTCAGCAATAAGCATCACCGAAGCGCCTTCGACTGGTTTACTTTCATTCAACAATGTGATGTTAAATTTAACCAGCTTTTGCGGGAATCCATCAGGAACTTTTTGGGACGAACAACCAAAAAATATCGTCGCACAAATAACTAAACTGATTGTTGTCAGTAAAAAATTGATACAAAATTTTCGTTTCATAAAATTATCCTTTCTTTGTTAAATTTTTTGGTAATTATTTAGTCGTAGTTTTTTAAGGGACAGTAGGGACATTTTGGTTTACATCTGAAAAGACTCAAGAACAACATCTTTTGAGTCTTTAATTGCCGATTTCAAACAACGATGTTCCTCCTGTCCCTTAAAAAAACTACAGCTGATAATTACCAATTCACTAATTTGTAATTCTAATTATTTACGGAATCGAAGCCGCTTCGCTTCCGATTGCTGAACCTAACGCGCCCCAAACTCCCCAAAGCGAAACG
>JAITAZ010000547.1 GCA_031283825.1 Planctomycetaceae bacterium
TCAGCAATAGCGTAGGGCAGCCCTACGTAGAAATTGCCTAGAAAACAAGCCCTGAAATGGCGACAGCAAATTTCAATTTTACAAAGCGGCTTGCGCCCTTTCAGGGCTTAGGAAATTTTTCTCTTGCGCGTGAACGGTTACAATTATTTTTATTAGGAACGCGGTCGTCTCGACCGCATATTTAGGCGTTTGTAATGCAGGCGGGACGCCCGCGTTCCTAATAAAATCGAGTTTTTAGAAGTTCCCAATAATTAAAATCATTTCAGATTTACCGTCGGCTAATGCCGACGCGACCTTTCGGCGAAAGGTTGCGAACCTACGGTCGCCTACCTGAGTCACCTGATCTGGAGCAGCAAGTGCTTAACATGAGTGAATAACTCATATTTCAGAATAATCCTATAATTTGACCATTTTTATCGACGTCTATTTTTTCTGCCGCCGGAGAACGAGATAATCCGGGCATTGTCATTAGATCGCCTGTCAACACAACTACAAATCCTGCGCCGGATGAAATTTTTGCGTCTCTGATCGGAACTGTAAAACCTTTTGGACAACCTCTCAATGTCGGGTCTGTCGAGAACGAATACTGCGTTTTCGCAATACATACAGGTAAATTGCTAAATCCTAAATCGCTAAATTGATCAAATTTTTTCCTTATATTCTTGTCAATACTGATTCCATCAGCGCCATAAATCTTTCGACAAATTATCTCCACCTTTTCCAAAAGCGGCGTTTCGTCAGAATACAACAACTTAAACGATAATCCGTCTTTTTTCTCAATCGATTCTACAACTACATTTGCAACTTCCTCCGCGCCTTCTCCGCCTCTCGCCCAATGTTCTGCTCGAACCGCTTGAATGCCAATCGACGCCGCCTTGTCAATCAAAACTTGAGTCTCCTCCGGCGTATCTGTTGGAAACGCATTTATCGCAACTACTACCGGTAATCCGTATAATCTCATGTTGTCAACATGTTTAGACAAATTCACAAATCCGCTTTCCAACGCCTTGATATTAGGAATATGCAAATCTTTCACATCAACTCCGCCATGATATTTCAACGCCCGAACTGTTGCAACAATTACGACAGCGTCAGGTTTGAGTCCGGCTTGTCTGCATTTAATATCGAAAAATTTCTCCGCGCCCAAGTCGGCACCGAAACCGGCTTCCGTAACTACGTAATCGGAATTTTTCAAAGCGAATTTAGTAGCCAAAACCGAATTACAACCATGCGCAATATTCGCAAACGGACCTCCATGAATAATCGCCGGATTGCCTTCAAGCGTCTGAACAATATTTGGTTTCAATGCGTCTCTTAACAGCGCAGTCATTGATCCGTCGGCTTTCAGGTCGGCGGCAACAACGGGCGAACCGTCTTTTTTGTAACCGATAATTATCTTTCCCAAACGAGACTTCAACTCCGAAAGAGAATTACTCAAACAAAAAATCGCCATCACCTCCGACGCTACCGTAATATCGTAACTTGATTCTCGCGGTATCGAATTCAACGCGCCGCCCAAACCAATCACGACCTTCCGCAACGCCCGATCATTCAAATCTACAACGCGATTCCAGACAATCCGCCGCTCGTCCATTCCGATTGAGTTGCCAAAATGCAAATTATTGTCGAGCATCGCCGCCAGAAGATTATGAGCCGACGAAATAGCGTGAAAATCGCCCGTGAAATGCAAATTGATTTCTTCCATCGGGACAACTTGCGCGTAACCTCCTCCGGTTGCGCCGCCTTTCATTCCAAAACACGGACCCATCGACGGCTCGCGTAAACAGACAATTGACCGTTTTCCGATACGATTTAAAGCGTCGGCGAGTCCGATGCTTGTAGTAGTTTTTCCTTCGCCGGCGGGTGTTGGACTTATTGCCGTAACAAGTATAAGTTTAGCGTCGGGTTTGTTGGCGGACGATTCTAATGACTCGAAAGAAATTTTCGCTTTGAAATTTCCGTATCGTTCAATTTGATTTTCCGAAAGACCTATTTTTTCTGCCGCCGCGTTAATCGGCAAAAGAGTCGCACGACGCGATATTTCAAGATCGCTTAAATATGACATTTGATTATCTCTGTATTATTCTAAAAATTATTTTTAAAAAATTTTAATCGTCCGCTGAACTGCCGATTAACAAAACAAAAATTCCTCTGATATATTACAAAAAATCACAGATTGTCGAATCAAGGGTAAAGATTATCTAGCCTTTTCAATATCTTTCCAGTGGGGGGAATTAAATTCAGAATTCGGAATAGAGTTTACCGAATGTTTAAATCTATTGACATGAGTTATTGATTACTCAACTCTGGGAAGATTGAGCTTGCTGGAATCCAATCGGGTAAGCCTTCGTGCCAAATGTAAAAATGCGGCTTGATTTGACGTTGCGTTATTAACGTCTGGACTACTTGACCCCGCAAAGGACCTTGCTGATTTCCGTTTTCATCGCAAATATACCAATCTATTGACGGATTTTGTAATGTTAGATTTTGCGACATAACAACGTCATTCACCGTTTCGCCGAACATCGAAATAATGTCAGGTTGCGAATTATTCGTTTGAGCGTTTTCAATCAATCCTCCGCCTTCTTTACTGCTCTTTCGCGTGCTAGTCAACGGCACAACAAGTTCAACTCCGCATTCTGGACAAAAACCTTTCAATCCCGCCAAACAAGACTTGACATTCAACTTATGACCATTAGGACAAAAAAATCTTATACCCATAAACTTATGTTTGAATCAAATTGTTGTCTGATACGCAAATCACACTATAAATCTCGGCAACACTAAAGCAGGCTCATTAAAAAGCCGACTCTACGATAGGGAATCTCTAAAAACTCGTTTTTTTATTAACCACAGAGAACACAGAGTTCACAGAGAGAATATTTTTTAAAAATTAAATTTTGATTTAAATCCATAATTTTTTTTTACTTTAATAAATTTAAATTATGTTTTGATTCAAATTAAAATTTTCTCTGTGTTCTCTGTGTCCTCTGTGGTTTAAAATTAATTTTTAGAGATTCCCGATAGATATACCGACGTCTCTAATCGAAATTGAAATCGCTAGCATTTTAAAACCGTGAACGGTTACAATTTTCTTTTATTTCCGAATGATTATAACTAAAATTCTGTAATCGATTAACATTAGTTTTCAACTACGGTTACGATTGCTTTTTGCGGAGTTTTTACTCGGCGTTTATGTTTAGATTCGCTCCATTCTTTTGTCATTTGTTCAAAAACTTCTGGCGTTTCGTAACGAATCACACCGTTGCCGTCAGCCATTGGACCGATTAGCCCCTTAAACACAGGTTGACCTCTCAAGCTCATATCGGCACTGCAATCATCGATCCCAATTTTTATATGACGACGGAGAATTTCTTCTTCGCTTATGAAATCTCTGATTCGGTATTCGCCTTCGCCGCCGCGTGTTACAACCCGATAGATATGTTTTTTCATGATCAAAGTTTTCCTTCGTAGTTCTTTGAGACTACTTACGTTTGAAATTTCAGCAACCAATCTTTATTGATATTGAAAAGCCGGCTCTTATTCTTTAGATGTCGAATTCAAAAATAAGCGGGCATATATCGGGTATCCTTCCCATTCAATTTGCTCCGCATCCATTCGTCAAAACAAAATAATACTTGTCGCTATTGTTTGGCAACAAGACATAAAAGCAATTTACTCATAATTTCAGCGTCAACAGTTTAAAAATCATTGCAAGAAATGTCTATCTATAATTTTTTTAATCGACAAATAACCGCGTTCTCAAACACGAATAATCAAATTACCCGTTTTATTAGGAAAATTGAAATTACTTATTTTTTTGACGCAATCGTTTTTTTATGCACGCAAATACTTTTTGATAAAATCATAATAATCGGAAGAGATTTATAAGAACTGTAATTCGTATCAGATATTCCAAATTAGACGGCGGAAAATTTGAGGAAAACATATAGTAAACTATTCAGCAACATTAACGACTTTAAATCGGATTAAAGCATATTTTATCGGAACTATGAGTTATAAAATAATTGTATATATCAGTGGAATATTTTTTTTTGTAATTATTATCAAGGCGATGAAAGACGAACCTTATTTTTACCTTATTATAAAACAAACACGGATAATACGGGGAATTTTAAACGCGGATAATACGGATTTGACGGATAAACACGGATAATGGAAATGATGCCTTTGTATGGTAGAAATCAATTATTTTAAAGGGATAA
>JAITAZ010000655.1 GCA_031283825.1 Planctomycetaceae bacterium
AAAATCAACCAGATCGTTTACCAACTTTACGGATTAACAGATGAAGAAATCGCGGTTGTAAACTTTGAGCGGTAACAAAAGGTTGGTTTTTTTTCGGTAGAAAATAATGACAGATTAAAAATTTATTTTTGGCAAAATTATCAATAAAATTTGAATTTTTAGAGATCCCCTAACCATATAGAGTAAATTAAATGATAACGGAAACAAAAATTGATACCAATGTCAAACGTAAATACCAATCACTCGAAAAATACAATCACAAGTTACATTATCGTAACAAAAATTCAAAAATAAACAACCCATAGCACAAAATATAAATTTTTAGAGATTCCCAATATATAATCAGTCGGCAAGTTTTAAAGAACTGGAGCAAATTGTTCATAGAATCTCACGTCGCCTGAATTGAAATGTCTGATGTCTCGGATTCCAAATCGCATCATTGCTAATCGCGTTAAACCTAACCCAAAAGCAAAACCACTGTACCTTTGAGGATCAATTCCCCCAAACTCTAACACTCGCGGATGAACTAAACCACACGGAATCAACTCAATCCAACCATCTCCACACGTTGAACATCCAACGCCGCCGCAAAACATACAATTCAAATCCAACTCAAACCCGGGGTCCACAAACGGAAAAAATCCCGGACGTAACCGCACTTTAACATCTCGCCGGAAAACTTCACTCAACAACGTTTTCATCACGCCAATCAAATTCGCTACCGAAACATTCTCATCTACCATCAATCCCTCGCTCTGATAAAACGTGTTCTCATGACTCGGATCAATCGACTCATAACGAAAACATCGACCTGGAAAAATCGCCCGAACCGGAACGCCAAATCGACGAAGCGTTCGCACCTGATTCGCCGACGTATGCGTTCTCAACACTAAATCGTTTTTGAGCCAAAAAGTATCCTGCATGTCGCGAGCCGGATGGTCTTTAGGAATGTTAATCGCCTCAAAATTATTAAATTCCGTTTCCACCTCAGGACTATCTAAAACTGCGAATCCCATACCTTCAAATATTTGCTCAAGCTCCAACTGAACCATCGTAATCGGATGTAAACTGCCCAACATTCGCGCCGAACCCGGAACCGCCGGATCAATCAAACGCGATACCTTCGCAACTCCAACGTCAGATTTTTTAACACGCTCAAAAGCGTTTTCGATTTGCTCATTCGCAAAAACTTTAAGCTCGTTTAACTGCTGTCCAAAATTTTTCTTTTCATCAGGCGAAAACTTACTAAAATCCGTTTCCTTCGCAAGATTGGTAATAATCCCCTTGCGACCAAGATACTTAATCCGTATCTGCTCAACAGATTCCACCGACGACACGGCTGAAAGTTCCGCTAGTAATTGTTGCTTAGTCATATTTTTGTACGTTAAATAATTTCACTAAATAGTTACAATTTTTTTGTATAAATGGTCAAGTGCAAGCGAAAAGGTCGCGTTGCCGAAGGCAACGATAAAATAGATTCGACAATAATTAAAATAAATTCAGATTTACCGTCGGCTAACGCCGACGCGACCTTTCGGCGAAAGGTCGCCTACCTGATCGATGCTCGCCTAATCATTTAATAGTTACGACGTTATGCTATTACGCCTAATTCGTTCCCTTTGTCATTTAAAAAAATACGCTACTAAATAGCTACAAAATTTTATAGTAAATTTGAGTTAATTTGTTTTGCTTTTTCGCTCATCATGTATGGGGTATTTTCTGGATTTTTATTTTTGTTTTCGTTATTTTTATTATTGCCGAACCAAGAGGAAAACCATGATTTTTTTGTAGTTGTTTTGGTTGTGCTTGACGGCGAAGGCGATTCAGTATTTTTTTTCATTTTATCTAATTCGATTGATTCGCGTTGTAATTTTTCTAGTTCTGTATCGCGAAATACTTTAACGTTTACGATTTCTTCTTCAGAACGATGAAATACTTTTGAGTCGTCTGTAATTAAATTATTGACGTTTGATCGTAAGCGTTGCGAGTTTTGGTTTTGTTCTTGATGTTGATGTTGATATTGATTCTGATGTTGTTGATGTTGTTGTTGATAGTATGGCGGCGGTTCTACCATTTTGGTTTTTTTATTATTCTGAAAAAACGAGCAACCCAAAAACTGTAGCGTCAATAATAGCGTTGCAAATAGCAATGTAAATTTTACGGTTTTATTTGCGGCGATTATCCAAAATTTATCAATTTGATTTTCAATAATAACTTTCTTTGACATTTTTTTGTAACTTTTTTGTAACGATAAATAGTTTGTATCCAGCTCGTACTATGAATTTCGGCGATACAAGAACGTAAAGCCGGCGGATCTAACCGAAAATTCAAGCGTGAACAGTTTAAAATTTCTTTGAAATATTACGACGATAATTCAATTATTATTCAATTCGACAACGTAAAGACGATTTCTCAAATTACTGAAATTTCCAATGTCGGCGGTTAAAAAAACGATTCCGTTTTGTGAATTTATGCGGTAATTTCAGGATATTAAATGTAAGTTTGCTAATAGTGCCAATTTTCAGATTTTCTGTCAAGAGCAATTTTCCGAGAAAATTCCTGTAACTGCTAAATTGAATTTTAAACTTGTAATTTTAAGACAATTTTTTAACAAGATTATTTCGGAGACGTATTGTTGCATATTCGAGTTAATTTGTTATTTTTTGTAATATATCAATATCCGTGAAAATTTGTTTTGTTCCTTGTGATGCTCAATCGTTGATTTAAAACTATCATGTCCTCATCGTTCCCCTTAAAAAAATATAATTGTCTTTTATTCTCTTTCAAGAATTATTTTAAGAGGACAGATAATTTCAAATCAACGATTGAGCGACTCATTTAGATAAAACAAATTTGTAACCGTTCACGATTTTTTTACCCGTTCACGCAGAAAAGAAAAATTTCTTACGCCCTGAAAGAGCGCAAGCCGTTGAGTGTGAATTTGCTGTCCTTACATGGCTTCGTTTGGCGGGAAATACTAACTTATGGCGTTGTCATACGCTATTGCTAATTGCTCTTTCAGGGCGTAGGAAAATACTTTTTTCTCGTAAACAATTACAAATATACTTTAATTCCGAATTAAAAAACTCGTGAATGGTTACACAAATTTTCCGTTGATATATTACGAATTTCTTTTAACTATTAACAAATTCAATAAAATGAAACGAATATTAACCGGCAGTAAGGCGATAATAACAGGTGCGTCGTCTGGGATAGGCGCGGCTCTTGTTTGCGAGTTGGCGAAAGAAGGAGTTGACATGGTGATAACGGC
>JAITAZ010000660.1 GCA_031283825.1 Planctomycetaceae bacterium
TATCAAAAATGTAACATTATTGTTATTCAACGCGGCATAATGTAACGGTGTCTCGCCAATATAATTTTTTGCGTTTACATCTGCCCCTTGTGATACCAGATATTCCAAAACCTCAATATTAACGTTATAGCCCGCAGCCCAATGTAACGGAGTACAACCTTTATTATCTTTTGTGTTTACATCTATCCCTTTTGATACTAAATACTTTACAATATCAATATCAGCGTTATAATATACGGCTATATGTAATAGAGTAAAGCCATCCATATTCATTCCGTTATATCTACTATTAATATCCAATCCATGTACTAAATATTGTACGTTTGAAAGATTATTTTTTGTTACAGCATCCAAAAGCTCATTCCATCGCTTTGCATCGGTAATTGATTTTAGTTTATTTGAGGTGTTAGTTTCTTTTTCGTCATTGGTTTTGGCGTTGTTTATTGATTCGTTACTTACTTTATTATATTTAATTTCAACATTGTTTTCATACGGTTTGATTTTTTTTTGGGTTGACTCTTTTAATGCTTTTACAAACTCGATACAATTTTCGTAACGATTTTTTCTTTCTTTCGCCAAAACTTTTACTAATACGTCATTGACGTTGTCTGGCAACTCTGAAACTTTTGGTACGGGGATTTGTCGAACATGATGTCCTAATAAATCTACGTCGTCAGCGATAAACGGGACTCGTCCGCTTAAAAATTCATAAGCAACAACTCCAAGCGAATATTGATCCGTCTGATGGTCTTGTAATTCGCCTCTCCATTGTTCGGGAGCTTTGTAGATCAGCGTTCCCGACTTGCTTGTTACGGCTTGACTAACTCTTGTCATGCTATTGTGAAATTGCGCCGCTAAACCAAAATCAATAATAATCGGAGAGTCGGATTCGTCAATTAGAATATTGTCTGGCTTAATGTCGCGATGAATTATTTTATTTCTATGAGCATAATCCAAAGCGCCGGCAATCGGAAAAAGATATTTGACAGCGTCATCAACTGTAATTTTGCCGTTTCGTTGCAATAAATTATGACGAACCTTATCAAACGGTTGACCGTCAATATATTTCATCACAAGATAAAAACCATGACGCGAGTCAAATTTTAAATCGTGAATCGGACAAATATTCGAATGATGCAAAATATGCGTTTTTTGAAAAATGTCTTTAACGCGTTGCATTTCATCGCCGGAACGCTGAATTTCCGGCGGAACGATTTTAATACAAACTTGACGTAAAATTTGTTCGTCGTCGTTTTGCGTAAGAACTTCATCGGCAAGCCAAACTTGACCCATTCCGCCTTGACCAAGCAATTTTCGCAAAACATAACTATCGCCGAATTTCTCGTCCGGTTGTAATGTCGAAGCAATATTGCCGACAATCGTTTTTTGTGTTAACGCCATGATTCAATTGGAAATTTCAAAATTATCTTAAATTTGTAAACGTTATCGATTTCTAACTGTCTTTGCCGACAATTACGACGCTTTGGTCGTCGGTTTGCGGCGTGCGTCCTGAAAAGCTATGAACCGCCGTCATTAGATTTTTTCCGAAATCGTCCGTTTTTACATTCGGCGCTTTACGCAAGAAATTCAAGACTCCCTCAAGCGTGAAATATTGCTCTTGAGCATTCATTGCATCGGTAATTCCGTCGCTTATTACTACTAACTTCTGCCCCGTTTTTATAACAAACGAACTTTCGGGATACTCGGTATCGTCCATAATTCCTAGCGGTAAACCTATAATCGATTCGCCTAACATTTCAACAGTTCCGTCTAACGAAACAAGTATTGGCGGAATGTGTCCGGCGTTGTGAAAAACGATTTCATTTGTTTTCGGATTCAACACGCCAAAAAAGAAAGTTATAAATCTATTGTCCCATCGCGGCTCGCTGAAAACTCGATTCAAACGCTTTATTGTGTCTTCGAAAGTTTTCTCGATAATCAACCCCGATCTAACCTCCGCCGACAACTTCGCCATAAGCAACGACGCCGCCGCGCCTTTGCCCGAAACGTCGCCCAATGCAAAAACCAATCGACCATCCGGCAACAAAATATAGTCGTAATAATCGCCGCCAAGATATTTCGCCGGTTGATAAAAATCAAAGAAACCGTAATTCTCAATTTCCGGTCGAGCAAGAGGTAAAAGTCCGCGTTGCACGGTGTTGGCAATATTCATTTCACGTTCAAGAATCCGCTCGTTGATTGCGATTTCATGCAACTTCGCATTCTGATACGAAACCGCGACCTGATACGCAACCGATACCAATAAATCCAAATCTTCATAAGTAAACCGGCTACGCGACGACCGCGAATCGACTTGAACAACTCCAAGCACTTCGGAGTTGTCGTAATCCATAATCGGCGCCGCCATGATTGAGGAAATATTGTAATTTACAATGCTGTCGCTGATGTCAAATCTTGAATCGTTGGCAACATCGTCCGACAAAATAGCGGCTTTCGACGACGCAACTTTTTCAAGAATTGTTCGGCTTATACGAAAAGATTCCTGATTTTCAGGATCGCGATATTGAAACGCTTTTAGTTCAAGGCGACCTGTTTGGTCGTCGTTTAGCAAGATGTAAGCACAATCGGCTTGAAGAAATATTTTGAGCAGATTATTCACAAGTTGCGGCAAAACATGATGAACATCCGCGCCGAGGTTTCGTCCGATATCGATCATTGCCTGTAGTTTTATTGAGGCGTTGGCGGAAGTGAGAATTGGTTTTTTGTCGGAGAGTTGAATTTTTGATTTTATTTCGAATAAGTTGCTTTCGTCGTCTCCCATTTCTTTTACCATATTTAGGTCGGCGACAGGAATATCGGGTTCGCGAGTTGCGGAATTACTTGGGTCTCCGGCGGAGAAAACGAATTCAGCTTCGCAAAATCGGATTACGTCGCCTTCGTGTAGAAGAGTTTTTTCTGTTATTTGAACTCC
>JAITAZ010000678.1 GCA_031283825.1 Planctomycetaceae bacterium
ATTATTTTCGTTTTATTATGTGTCGTGTTATGGTTATTGTAATCCGGCGATGATAAAATCGCGAATAGAAATATCCTTGAGCGATTTAGCGAAAACAAAAATAAAATCAAAACCAAGACAAAACGAACCAAGAGCAAAAAAGAAAAGAGATAACAAATACCCAAAACTAAATAAACCAAGAAAAAATTATCAAAACAACCAAAATACAAACAACATAACATAAAAAAACTACGCGCAAGCAGTATTAGCTCATGGGAGACAAAATTTAAAGAGAAAATTTCTCTTTGTTAAAAGCTGTTGTTTTCTGTTGAGTCGTTAATCACGGTTTCTAAATTAGAGTGTCCCCAATGTCCCCCCAGAAATGCGAACCCGCCGCGTTGCGGTGGGCTAAAACTCCGTTGCATTTTTGGGGCGTAGGATTTTTTGCTTTTTCACGTGAACAGTTACCAAAATATTACGCTAAAATATTTCGCTGAATATTACCAAATTTCTCATCAAAATATTCGAATTCTAAATTCTTGAATTTCTTGTAAATTTGATCTTGCAATAGTGCGGGGAAATTGTTATTGTTCGCATATATCGTAGTCGTCAAGATAATACTTGCCGAAAAATAATGAACCAATTATTAAAAAAAATTACTCCAAAACGAAAATCATAAAACAAGTCAGTTCAAAACTATGAAAAATTTATCCGACGCCAAATTTATCGTAATAACAATTATCATCGTTGTTATCCTATCAACGGCATCACAACAAATTCACGCTCAAAAAAACGACGCGCAATCGTTGTTTAATAACGTCAAATCCGAATTGCTTAACGCCTCAACAAATCCAACAAACACAAATCTCGATCCCAATAAATCTACATCGTCAGATAATATCGTCGATATCCGAATCACCGGAAATGTTCAAAATAGCGCTACCGATATACTCAAAATAATACAAACCAAAATCAATCGACCTTACAACGCCGCAACTCTCGAAGAAGATAAAAGAGCGTTAATGAATACAGGTTTGTTCATCGACGTTAAACTCAAAGTTGAAAAAATTCAATCTGGATTCATCATTACCTTCATGTTCTTTGAACGCCCCATCATCCATTACATACGATTCATCGGCAATAACGCCCACACCCGAAAAACCCTACTCGAAGAAATCAATCTCCGCGTTAAAGAAAGTATAGACCCAATCGCAATCCAACAAGCACGCGAAAGACTCGAAAACTTCTACCGCGAAGGAGGTTACCATAACGTTTTTGTCGAAATTCTCAGCGGCGATAAAGTCGGAGATCGCGGAGTCGTCTTCAATATCAGCGAAGGCGAACAACAAAAAATATTACAAGTCGCCATCGAAGGAAGCAAAACAGTCAGCGGAGAACACCTCAAAACACTCATCCAAACTAAACGCGGAATCCTCTGGAATTTCGGCGGCGAATTTACCCGAAAAAAATTAGATGAAGACGTCGAAACACTAATCGCATACTACCGAAAACTCGGATTCTTCTACGCAAAAATTGACCGCGAATTCTCCGAAACAAAAGGCGGATACTCAGGTCTAGGAAAAAATCGAAAATGGATAAACGTTAAATTTATTATCGACGAAGGCCCCCGATGCAAAATGAGAAATATCAAATTTATCGGTCAACGCTCATACTCCGAAGAAGAACTAAAAAAAGCTATGCAACTGTCCCGCGAAAAATACTTCAACCAAGATATGCTCGAAACTGACGTCGCAAAACTACGCGAAAAATACGGCGCAATCGGTTACGTATTCGCAAGCATCGAACCAGACCCAAGAATCGACGACGACACCGTTGACATCGTCATAAATATAAACGAAAGAACTAAATGCTACCTCCGAGATATCGAAGTAGAAATTATAGGACACGAAGGCGCCGACCCATACACAAAATGGCAAACCGTACTAAATCGATTGTCTATTAGACCGGGAGAAATTCTAAACACTAAAGAAATCGAATCAAGCAAAAGAAGACTCACAGCGTCTGGTCTGTTCATCTCAAATCCAATGCAAGGACATCCGCCAGAAATCACCTTCTCCGTACCTGAAGAACTAAACGAAGAAGAAAATAAACCAGACCTCGTCGTTGCAGACGGTCCTGTTATAAGAGGTCAAACTCGCCAAACTACAAAAAATAAAAATTCCAAAAAAATCTTAAACGATTTCAAAAATCAAAATCAACCGAATCAAAATCAACCGAATCAAAATTATTATCAACAAAATTATCAGCAAAATTATCAACCAGAACAAAATCAAAATCAGAATTTTTATCAACCCTCGCAAAAACCAGTTCAGCCGTTTAACTTGTCATTAAAACAATTCGACAAAAACGGAAACGAAAACATGCACATCGCTAATTCCGATGACGAAATCACTTATCGCGGACAATATAACCCGCTCGCCGCAAATAACTCAAATCAGAATTACGAATATTCAACTCGACAATCTAATTATTCTCAACCCGTTCAACTCGCGCCAATTCAAATTGGTCAACCGCAACCGTATCAGCCGCCGGCATATCAACCGCCGCAATATCAACAACAACTCGTTCCGTCGGCAATCGCTCCAATTAACGTTACAAAAAATACAGCCGGAAGCGTCGCGCTCGTTTATGATCAGCCGAATCAATATCAACCCGCAACTTTTCAACCAACGCAATATCAATCGAATCAATATCAATCGACTCAATATCAACCGCCGACTTTTCAACCCGCTACGCTTCAGCCGACGCAATATCGCTCGCCAGACGTTGCGGATTGGGCAGATAATAATAGTAGTAAAATTGAAAATCCGTACATTCCGCCGACATTAAATTTTTCTGAACTTAACGTGTCAGGGATCAATCCGAATGATATTTACTTGGGCAATAATTCGTCCGCCGTTCCGGTTGATCCTTACAATGTTACTCAAGAAAAAATTTATCCGTCTGACATGACGGTTAAAGTTCAAGAGACGCGGACAGGAATGATAATGATGAGCGTAGCCGTTAGTTCCGATCAAGGATTAATGGGACGATTCATGATCGAAGAACAAAATTTTGACATTTTGAATTTCCCGAAAGGATTGAGATTACAAGATTGGAAGAACGCATTTCGCGGCAAGGGTCAGCGTTTTCGGATTGAGGCGATGCCCGGAACGGATGTAAGCCGTTATTCGGTAAGTTGGGAGACGCCGTATTTATTTAATCTTGATTATTCGTTTGGCGTCAACGGCTATTATTATCAGCGATTTTACGACGAATGGTATGAGGATCGCGTTGGAGGTTCGGTGTCGTTTGGGAAGTTGTGGACGCCCGATTTCTTGACGTCATTGACGTTGAGCGCACAAGACGTGCGTATTTATAATCAGGCAGTTCCGTCGAATGATTTGTATGAAGCGTTAGGACGTCATCCGATGTACGGAGTAGGTTTAAACGCAAGACATAACACGCGAGACAGCGAGTATCGTCCGACGCAAGGTCATTTGATTTCGTTTGGAGTTGAGCAGGTGTTAGGCGATTATCAATTTATTCGCGGAAACATTGACATCCGTAAATATTTCATGTTGCATGAACGACCGGATCGAAGCGGTCGATGGGTGTTGGGTTTGCGTTGTAGTTTTGATATTTCCGAGCAAGGCACGCCGATTTTTGAACGATATTTTGGCGGAGGATATTCTAGTTTACGCGGCTTTGAGTATCGCGGAGTTTCGCCAAGAAATATCGCCGGAGTCGTAGAAGGCGGTTGCGTTGAATTTTATAATTCGGCAGAGTTAATCTTCCCTCTAACCGCCGACGATATGGTCATGGGATCGGTCTTCATAGACACGGGAACAGTTGAGAAATCAATGAAAAAATGGGAAGACGAATATCGCGTCTCTGTAGGTTTCGGTCTATATTTGACAATCCCAATGATGGGACCAGCCCCAATTGCTCTCAATTTCGGATTCCCAATCAGAAAACATCCACTAGACGAAAAACAAATTTTCGCCTTCACTATGGGATGGCAAAGATAACTGTAGAGAAATTAAAATTCAGAATCATTTTTTTGAGAATAAAAAACAAAATAAGTAACCGTTCACGGAGTTTTTAAATTCGGAATTCGGAATTCGGAATTTTTTATTTTTTTATCGACAAATTGAAACGTGAATAGTTACAAATTAACAAATGTAGAGACGCAATGCCTTGCGTCTCTATTGTTCGATCAAAAGCTCATCGATAGAGACGCAAAGCCTTGCGTCTCTATTGTTCGATCAAAAGATCACCGATAGAGACGCAAAGCATTGCGTCTCTACATTGGGGTTATTAATTCAAATCCGAATTTAAAAACCCGTGAACGGTTACAGAAAATTGTTCTTGAGTCTTTTCAAATCAGATTTCAAACAAAAACGTCCCCATCGTCCCCAGTATCCCCTAAGTCCCTTTTGTCCCCCAAAAAAATAAATTAAGGGAATCTCTAAAAATTAATTTTAAACCACAGAGGACTCAGTGAACACAGAGAAAATTTTAATTGGAATCAAAACGTCATTTAAATTCATTAAAATAAAATTTATGGATTTAAATCAAAATTTGTAATATATCAGTGGAATAATTTTACTGGACAATTTTATTTTTCATTGTCCTGCAAGGACAGTACTTTATTAACCGTATGCTTTAGCATACGGTAACGGCAATAACACATTT
>JAITAZ010000050.1 GCA_031283825.1 Planctomycetaceae bacterium
TAAGTCATTAAAATCAGCAGCAAGGAAACTGAAATCTTGCGAATAAACGTAAATATTTTTGTCTTTTTCATTTTAATTGTTAAGTAAATTTATCTTGTTGAAAACCGATCTTTCCACCCCAAAATCGGCTTGGATTTTTTGATAATAACGGAATTATTTTTTTAAACACGGATTTTCACGGATAAGACAAATAATGCTTTGTGAACGTTATCAATAATTAAAACAAACAAATAAATAAGGGAACTTCTAAAAACCTCATGTAAAATTTATTTTTATTAGGATCGCGGTCGTCTCGACCGCATATTTAGGCGTTTATCATGCAGGCGGGACGCCCGCGTTCCTAATAAAATTAGTTTTTAGAAGTTCCATTTAATAATTGTGTTCGTTGTAAATTCTCTTTCATTTTATCCGATCCGTGATAATCTGTTTAATCCGCGTATATATTCGTGTTTAAAAATTCCCTTTTTATGCGGTTGCGCCTTTTGTTAGTGTCATGAAAGCGGTTTCTAGATTTATTTCATCTTCTTTGAAAGACCTTATTTTAAAACCGTTTTGAATAAGTATTGTTGGCAATTCGCAGTAGTCTTCGACATTTTTTCCTTTTACGAGAGCGACTCTTATTATTTCGTTTTTGATTTCGATACTACTTACGACGTCGTGTTGTTCTAGTAATTTTGCCGCTTCGTTTTGATCTCCGATAATTTCTATATTTATTACTAGATGATCTCTAACTCTCCGCATGACTTCTCCGACGTCTGCATTTACTAGTAATTCGCCTCTTTCAATAATTCCGACTTTATTGCATACGTCTGCTAATTCCGGCAAGATATGCGAACTCACCATAATTGTTTTTCCGCGTCCTCCTAGACGTTTTAATAATTCTCTCATTTCGATTCTTGCGCGTGGGTCGAGTCCGCTTGCGGGTTCGTCTAGCAGTAGAACTTGCGGGTCGTGCAGAAGCACTCTCGCTAGACCGAGTCGTTGTGTCATTCCGCGAGAAAGGCTTGTTGCCATTGCGTCGCGTTTGTATCCTAAATCGACGAGTTCTAGCATTTCTTCGCAAACTTTACGACGCTTATCGCCGCGTATTCGATATGCCGCCGCAAAAAATTCAAGATACTCGATTACTTTCATGTCGTCGTAAACGCCGAAAAAATCCGGCATGTAACCAATCACTCGGCGGATTTCGGTTGCTTTAGTATATATTGACATATCGCAAACATACGCTTCTCCCCAGCTTGGTTGAAGCAATGTAGCGAGTATTTTCATCGTTGTTGTTTTACCGGCGCCGTTAGGTCCAATAAAACCAAACAAATCGCCCGAAACAAGATCAAGTTTCAGATTCTTAATCGCAAAAAGCTTACCGTATTGCTTTGTCAAATCTTCTGTACGGATCATTTTGATTTTTTCCAACCTTTCGTTTTTAAAACCTGTGAACGGTTTACTAATTTTGTAATTATTGAAAAATTCTCAGCAGTACCAGTGAAACAATTTCTTTATCGAATGGTTTTGGCAGGAAGTCGTCTGCGCCTAGTTTTAGACCTTTTATAACGTTTTTTGCGTCGCTTTCTGTTGAGACTAGTACAAAAGGGGTTCCGTCGTACCATTTCTCTTGCATCAATTTGAAGCAAAATTCGAATCCGTCCATTACGGGCATACTTATATCGGAGAAAATAATCATAGTTTCGGGCAATAGCGTTTGTAATTTTTCGAGGGCGACTTTGCCGTTTACCGCTTCGTTTACGGTGAATCCTAATTCTTCTAGGATGGTGCGAAAAATCCGTCGTGTCGGCACGGAGTCGTCAACTATGAACGCTTTGGGCGAGGGCGGTAGGACGTCTTTTATTTTCTGCGAGAGTAAAACGGAATCGGTCAATAAATTATTGGTTATTTCTGTGGGCATGGACAAAAAAATAAGGTTGTGTACAATTCGTCTCCAGTATTTTTGAGAGACATAATTATTATACTTTGTTTTTAATTTTTACATTTTTTAATTTTCACGATCCGCGTTGTCCGGTTTATTGTTGTCGTTTATTCTCTCTATTGAATATTTATGATTTTTGGATGGGCAAAATATTAATTTCGATTAGCGTAGTTGCTGTTTCTTTTTTTTGAGTTGTATATTGTACAGCGTAATTTTGAAAGATCGATAAGAGGAAGCGACAGCGGCAAGTTGATATAATTTTAAACTGTTCACGCATGAAATTTCGGCAAATTGGTATAGGTTTAATCAGCTTATATTTTATTGACGCCGTAAATTAGGCGTGTTGGCGTAATTGGCGTTGTTGTAGGGGATGAGTTTCTCAATATTCCAACCGGTAATTGAAGGATTTTGGGTTAAGAACTATAAGGTCTTGAAGCAGGTCTCAATGGGTTCGAGTTTCCAGCAATCGCTTATGACAGACCTTGAACAAGAGCTAGCGACCTACGAATTAACGCCGCTTACTACTCTTATCGGCGCAAGCGGCGCCGGTAAAAGCACGATTCTAGACGTGTTTGGATTTCTCGCAGATTGTTTATCGCTAGGACTAGACGAAGCGTTTACTAGACGCGGAGGATTCGATTTAGTTTACTCGCAAGGAGGCGTTGGTCCTATTTCGATTGGAATTGTTTTTAGAGCTTGTTCAGAACCGCGTCCGCTGACGTATGCCCTGAATATCACAAAGAAACTTGGAGTCGCTACGCCGTATGTAGAGTCGGAAGCGTTGATTTATCGAAGTAATATACACGGTTCGACAGCTCAACCGATAATGTTTTTTCAGAATGGAGAGAAATATACTCGTCATATTTTGCCTTGGCACAACGCGAATTTCGCCGACATAGAAACTGTCAAACGAACAGACCAGAAACATCTCGCGTTAAGTTTGCTCGGAGGATTTGACGATCTGCCGGACGTACCGCAATTGAAGCGTCATTTAGAGCAATTTCATCTTGCGTGTTATACGCCGGACAATGCCGCAAAGTTGATTCCGTCGAAATTTAAGTTCGTGCAATCGGGACGGCTAGAAACCGAATTCAAACGAATGGAGGAGAAACATCATTTTGAATTGCCAGGAATTTTAGACGTGATTTCGCGAAAGATTCCTTTTGTCGAAAAAATCACGTTTGAGAAAAACGAGATGGGGCGGACGATTCTTTATTTTAAGGTAAAGGGCGTGGAGAAACCGTTTTATGCTCATCAGATGGGCGAGGGTGCGTTGAGATTATTATCGCATTTGATGCTGTTTGAAGACCCAATGCCAACGCCGTTAATCGGAATTGAAGAACCAAACGCTTGCATGGACGACACCCAAACGCAAGCATTCGTCTCGTTGATAAGAAGACACGTAAACGAAATGGGAGGAACGCAATTTTTTATAACAACGCATCAGCAAAGCTTAGTAGATTTCATGGACCCAACAGAAGTATGGATCTTCGATTTCAACAACGAAGGAAACGTCCAAGTTTATAGAGCATTAGACGAATTAGCATTTCAAGGCGTAGATCTAAATTCAGTAGGACCCTACTGGTACACAGATTATATCTACAGAAATAAACGAAATTAAAAATCAAAAAATTTGGAATTATTTGGTAACTACGATTCAATCGCAGTATTTTTTAAGGGACATTAGGGACGTTCTTGTTTAAAGCTGAAGATTAAAGACTCAATTGACCAGTTTAATGGTCAATTAAAAAAATAATTCCGCATTCCGAATTCCGAATTCCGAATTTTCTTCATCCTCCGATTTCTCTGTAATATATTTTTATGGTGGAGAATCCTACGCTTCTATATAATTTTGTTGCGTTGAAGTTATCAGCGGTAACTTCTAGCGTAACGTTTTTGATTCCGTTACGTTTGAATCCCCATAGCGCGCCGAGTAATAGACTTCTTCCGATTCCGCGATTTCTATATTCTGGCAGCACGGCGATATTCTGAATTGCGCCGACGTCCAAAGAATTACGCACGCATTGAACCGCCGCAATATATTCGACGAGATCGCAAGAATCGCCGTGTGCAATTAGCAAAGACGCTTCCGGCATAAAATTTGATCCGCCGGCGACTGATTCCATCAGACGTAAACAACTTTCATATTTACGAAACGTAGGAAATAATTTTGCGTCTATATCGTTGCAGAATCCGCGATATTGAATCTCCGCATGAACCGTAAGCAAAGACGAACTCCAAGACGCATACCAAAAACCCGAAGGCAAGTCAACTCGCGGAAGAGATACTTTACTAAAATCTATCCCCATGTGAAGACGCTTAATATATTGTAACGATAATTCATGCATTGTTTAGTTATATTCATTGAACGGTAACCAATGGTTTCTTTTTTAAGGAACAAATGGGACATTCTTGTTTCAAATCTGGGGTTAATGGCTCGCGGGGATAAAACCGAAAAAAAATCTCTCTTTTAAAAGGCTGTTGTCTTCTGTTGAGTCGTTAATCATGGTTTTTAAATTAGTGTGTCCCCAATGTCCCCTAAGTCCCCTTTGTCCCCAATGTCCCCCCAAAAAATAATATGGTTTTTAAAAATACTGTAACCGTTCACGATTTTTAAATTCCGAATTTAAAAACTCGTGAACGGTTACGATATTTTTTTGGGGGGACTTAGGGGACATTGGGGACGCTGGGGACATTGGGGACGTTCTTGTTTGAAATCTGGGGTTAATGGCTCGGTGGGGGACAAAACTGAAAAAAAATCTCTCTTTTAAAAGGCTGTTGTTTTCTGTTGAGTTGTTAATCATGGTTTTTAAATTAGTGTGTCCCTAATGTCCTTCCAAAAAAATCTGCGATTATCTGTGTTTAAAAAATTTGTTTTTATTTCTAATCCTAGATTTCAAGTTTGTTGTCCCCTTGCAAGAGTTAGCATTTTTATTAAGATATTAAAACGATTTTACT
>JAITAZ010000056.1 GCA_031283825.1 Planctomycetaceae bacterium
TTTTGTCTTAAAATTTCAGTCTCAACAAGATTATTCTCCTCGTCTGTCGCCGATAAACTTTGCAACAGTTCACGCTGACGACTATATTTTGGATAATTATTAAAACGTTGATCAACCGCGTCGATAATAAACGGCGTATCAATATAAAACGCCTTGTATATCACGCCGATTTCATCAGAGTAATTTGTGCATTCGTTTTTATAGATATCGGTTTCAAGCTTGCTGTTTTTAATAGTCAAAGAAATTAAACCATGCCGTTCAGAATGATTTATATGAGTTATCTGATCGTCAAATTCGGAACGGAGATATTTGGTTAATATGTTTTTTTGAATTTGTTCGTCGCTTATCGCAATTGCGTTTTTTATTTTTTCAAATAATATTTCCTCCGAATTCTTACCCATTCTAGATTGAACAATAATTTGCTGTTCGATATTATCGCGAATGAGATGTAATATTTTTTGCGGCAAATCGATATTGGTTAAAATATCGTTTGTAATTTTAGTAGCCTGATTAGGACGATAATTTTGAGGACTTAAAAAAGGCGAAAGAATTTTTTCGATGTTATTTTTACGCTCTTTTTTTATTGTCTTTTCGGATTCAAAGAAGGCGTTAAAAATACTAAACAGAGCTTTTCCGAATGTGCTTTTACCAGTGTTATTATTTCCGGCTAAAACAGTAACGCCGCGCATTTCAAGACGCGCGTTTTTCACCTTGCCAATATTATCTATTTCAAAAAACATATTAAATTATTGCTGGTTGATTAAATGGTTGTTTAGTTGACGAATTACAAATTACAAAAAATATAACAACATTACCTTTTCACGAGATTTAACAACAATTCTTTAAGTTGTCAATATATCGTAATGAGTTTAGCGTGTTGAGTTGATTGCCTATCTTTTAACAAATGGTTTAATTGTTACAATTATTTTTAGACTTAATTTTTTGGTAATTTATCAGAGGAAATTTGTTTTATTTCTTGAGTCTCCAATCCTAGATTTCAAGTCAGTCTATCCTATTCGTCTCATAAGTCCCCTTAAAAAAATGGTAACCGTTCAGTCGATAGTAATCGCCGATCAATGATTGCCTAATGAATGGTTATAGAAAACAATTGTCCCGTTGGGATGAATGTCGATTGTGATAGAAAACAAGAACAAACTCGTCGGCGGATTACTTTACATTTTGGTTTTAAATAATAAATATTAGATGACTCAATATACAGAAGCAAAAGCCGGTCGCATTACGCCGGAGATGATTACGGTCGCAGAGAGCGAATTTTTACCGCCGGAATTTATTCGCGATGAAGTTGCGGCAGGACATCTTGTTATTCCGGCGAATAAAATTCATTTGTCGAAACGTCTTATTCCGATTGGAATTGGAATTGCATTACGGACAAAAATCAATGCTAATCTCGGCAACTCCGCATTAAGCAGCGACTTGAATTGCGAGCTTGCGAAAGTTCAATACGCGATTCGTTACGGCGCAGATACGGTAATGGATCTTTCTACAGGTCTGGAGATTGACTCTTTACGTCAAAAAATAATCGACGAGGTAACTGTTCCCGTTGGGACTGTGCCGTTGTATCAAGTTTGCGAAAAACTAGACGACATCCTAGATATGACTCCGCAAAATTTTCTCGACGCAGTTGAGTATCAGTCGAAACAAGGAGTCGATTACATGACAATTCACGCGGCGTTATTGCGGGATCACATTCGTTATGTCGATAATAGGTTGACAGGAATTGTTTCGCGAGGAGGAAGTTTAACCGCAAAATGGATGATTGCACATAAACGAGAAAATCCGTTTTACGAATACTTTGGCGAACTCTGCGAAATTATGCGGGAATACGACGTGTGCTGGAGTATCGGCGACGGATTACGACCCGGATGTCTGCACGACGCCTCCGACGCCGCTCAATTTGCCGAGTTGGAAGTCATGGGCAAGTTGGCGGAAAGAGCGAAAAATCTAGGATGTCAGGCGATGATTGAAGGACCGGGTCATGTTCCGTTTGATCAGATTGAGATGAACGTGAAGCGTCAGATTGAGATTTGTAGCGGCGCGCCGTTTTATGTTTTAGGTCCGGTAGTGTGTGATATTGCTCCGGGTTACGATCATATCACGAGTGCAATTGGCGCGACGATGGCGGCGTTTCACGGCGCGGCGATGTTATGTTACGTTACGCCGAAAGAGCATCTGGGTTTACCAGACTTGGAAGACGTAAGAGCCGGAGTTATCGCTTATAAAATCGCAGCTCATGCCGCAGACGTCGCAAGACACAGACCAAACGCAAGAACTCGCGATGACAACATGGCGAATGCAAGATACAATTTCGATTGGAATGAACAATTCAAATTATCGCTCGACCCTGAAAAAGCAAGAGAATTTTACAATAATTCACGCAACAAAAAAGAATTTAATTGTCCAAATTCAAACAACGAAAATTCAGAAAACTATTGCACAATGTGCGGTCCAAAATTTTGCGCAATGAGAACAACTCACGACCTAAATCAATTAAGGAGAGAAGAAGAGTAAGAAGAGTTGTAGTAGTTGTATTAGTTGTAGTAGTTGTAGTAGAGGGGGAAAGTTTTTAAATCAAAGATAAAATTCCACTCTCTACTAATACAACTACTACAACTAATACAACTCCCTCCCCCTTCCCCCTCCCCCTTCCCCCTCTACTACAACTAATACAACTAATACAACTACTACAACTCCCTTCCCCCTTCCCCCTCCCCCTCTACTACAACTAATACAACTACTACAACTACTACAACTTCCCCTAACACCACTAATTAAAATGTCGGATGAACAATTACAGGTTATTGACAATTCTAGCGAGGTAAATTTAAGTCAATATCGCGAGTCGCTTGAGCTTGAGAATGATCAGTTGAAGCATGAGCTTATGCGTCTTGAGACGTTGATCGCGCGTAGCAAGGATGCGATGAATGCGAGCAGCGAGATTGATTCGGATTTGCAGACGACGCGAATTCGTCAAGGCAAGTATTTTAATTTGCTTCTTGCGAACAGTCGGGACATAATTATTATGGTTGATGCTGAATCTCGTTTTGTGTATTTTACGCAATCTTTTTTGCAGATATTGGGGCTTGAATCTTTTAGTTCTCTTAATGCGCGTGTGTTTGGCGACGTTTTTTCCGGCGAGGAATTTCACGACATTACGGAGGCGTTGCGGCGTTCGATGTTGGAGTTTAATCGGCTTGAAATTTCTCATCGAACGAGTTGGCAGCGTGATATTCTGCCGTGTGATTATACAGTATATATTACGCCGATGATTGGCGGCGGCGGCAAGTCGGAGGGCGCGATTCTGCTTTACCATGACGTTACGGAAGTTCTAGCAGCAAAAGAACAAGCGGAACAAGCGAGTAGAGTCAAGAGTTCGTTTCTAGCGAATATGAGTCATGAAATTCGGACGCCGATGAATGCGATTATTGGCATGTCGGAGTTAGCGTTGCGGGAGGGATTATCTGACGTCGCGAATGAGATGGTGTTAAACATTCGCGAGGCGGGAAATAATTTGCTCAACATAATAAACGACATTTTAGACTTTTCAAAAATCGAATCGGGCAAGATGGAAATTGTTGAGACGGTGTATCAATTACGGTCTCTTATTTACGGCGTGGTTGATACGATGGTAACGCAGTATCTTGATCGGCGGATTGATTTTTTGGTCGAGGTTGATGCGAAGTTGCCGAATTATTTGATTGGAGACGAGGTGCGATTGAGTCAAGTGTTATTGAATCTGTTGAGCAATGCGGCGAAGTTTACGAATGAGGGTTATATCAAGTTGGAGGTTGGCGGAAAGTTCGGCGAGCAGATGGCGAGTTTAAAGATTACAGTTGCGGATTCGGGGATTGGAATAAAGCCGCAAGATATGAATAAACTTTTCGGAGATTTCATGCGGATTGATAAAGCGTCGCGTTATGATGTTTCAGGAACAGGACTTGGACTTGCAATTTCACGAAATTTAGTAAACATGATGAACGGCGACATTAACGTTAAGAGCGAGTACGGCAAGGGCAGCGAATTTATTGTAACGATAAATCAAAGGTATGACGATTATGTTCCGTTTGCGAATGTTCATAATCCGCAAAACGCGCGTGTATTGATTTATGAGCCGCGAGAAAATTTTGCTAAATCGTATTCGAGCGCGTTTGAGACTCTTAACGTAAGTTTTATTGTTACGAAAAATCTGAATGAAACGGCTATTGAATTGGAGAAGGGAAAATATAATTTTATTTTCATGCAGCGTTATGACGGCGAGTTTTTTGACAAATGGTTTGGAAACGCCGGCAATAATTACAATTTTTGCAAAGACAAAAAAGTTTTTCTGATTTCAAATAACGGAGTCGATAGCGATGACAATTTAGACGAGAAAAAATTATCAGAAAAAATTATCAGGTTGAATTTCCCTCTTTATTCGGCGAGATTTGCGAATATTTTCAATGGCGAGTTATCTGAATTTTCGGAGAGAAAAAACGAGACAAGCAATTTACGTTTTACAGCAAGAGACGCAAAAATTTTGGTAGTTGACGACAACATTACGAATTTAAAAGTTGCGCAGGGACTTTTATCTCCGTTTAATTTGCAGGTTGAGACATGTACTAGTGGAGAGGCGGCAATAGAACTTGTAGAAAAAGGCGGATATGATTTAATTTTTATGGATCATTTGATGCCCGGAATGGACGGTTTAGAAACAACAAGACGAATCAGAATGTTACCGAATCAAGATCAAACGCCGATAATTGCTTTAACTGCCAATTCGACGCATGACAACATTGCGACTTTTTTTGATCACGGAATGAATGATTATCTTTCCAAGCCGATTGATTCAACAAAACTCGAACTAATGCTGATCAAATGGATAAAAAATAAATAACGACATAACTATTCATAGAATTGTAACCGTTCACAGTTTTTAAATTCGGAATTTTGTAATATATCAGTGGAATTATTTTTTATTAGTCCCGCAGGGACGACAAGTGCATAACCGTAGGTGTAGCGAAGCGTAACCTACGGATCACAATCTCCACACTAATCAAGCCCCGCATGGGGCGACACTATGACATTGATTTATCGTTACAATAATTCATAATAATTCATAGTGTCGTCCCTGCGGGACTTTCGTTTTGTGGGGCGTTTACCGGCGGTTACTCTGCGCTACACCGCCGGTTATGCACATCTCGCCCCTGCGGGGCTAACATAAATTTTCTACTGATATATTACGAATTATTTTTATTAAGGGACATGAGAGACAGTAAAGACATTTTAGTTTAAATCTAAATTGAAAAGACTCAAAAGCGATATTTTTGAGTCTTTAATTTCCGATTTCAAGCAATGTCGTCTCTACAGTCTCTTTTGTCTATATCGTTCCTATTGACCTTAAAAAAACTACGACCGACTTTACCTCAATTTTTCCGCTTGCTATTACATAATTCCGAATTCCGAATTCCGAATTCCGAATTTCCCCCAGTGAGTGGTAATAAATTTTATACATATAATTTAATCGATGTCCAAGCAATTTCGTCCGTCGAATTTGACAAAATTTTTTCATTCAATTAAGCAGCCTTTTTACGTATTGGACGATTCGTCTTGTCTGATATTTTGCAATAGCGAGCTTGAGCAATGGACAGGTTGCGAGTCTAAAAATCTTATTGGTCAGCGTCTTCGATATCGTGCGACAACGTCTCGGTTGAAGCATGAAATTATTGGTGCGGCGTTAGTTCCTCCTCCGGAGGTATTTGAGTATATTGTCCGGCGTGATGCGGCTGTGAATCAATTATCTGTTGAGAATAAAAACGCCGTAAAGAAAATTGAATCGCAAAAATTTTATGCTGTGATTGCGATAGATCGAATCAATGTTATTAGTCGTCGTGTAGCTGAATTTATTCCGCTTGAGCCGTCTGGAATTATTGTGTTGGTTGATTCGGCGGAGGCGACTTCGGCGGATATTAAAAAGGTTCAACCTTCTGAAATGCAGCGTCAATTGGCGACAGACATACATCAAACGTTAGCGGTTTTTTTGCGTCGTCAGGCGGGACGTTTTAAGTGGGAACGAATGATTGGAAGTTCTCAAGCGATGCAAAGAATACGTCGTCAGGCGAGGTTGGCGGTTGATTCGTCGGCGTCTGTGTTGATTATTGGCGAGGTTGGAGTTGGCAAGGAGCATCTTGCGTCGGCGATTCATTATGGCGGGCAAGAGTCGGATCGACCGGCGGGTGCGATTATTCCGATTGAGTGTTCGGTTTTGAATGAAGAATTAATTACGGCGACAATTTATGCTTTTCGCAATAAATTTCAGCATGAGCAGAGCGAGCGGCGTCATACTTTATTGCTTAAAGACGCTGATAAGTTGCCGGATTCGTTATTGGGAACGATAATAGATTTTGTCAATTCTGCGCCGGGTAATTTGAGAATAATTTCGACTTCGACCAAGTATCCTAATGAGTGGACGAATCATGAATCTTTTTCGATTTTGCTTGGCACGATTACGATTGAGATTCCGCCGTTACGAAATCGCCGAGAGGACATTCCGATTCTTGCGCAGATGTTTTTGGAGGAGCAGAATCGCGAACTTGACAAACAGCGAGCTGGTTTTACGGCGGAGGCGATGGATGTGATTGTGCGTCATAATTGGTTGCGAAATCTTGACGAGCTTGAAGAAATGGCGATTGAGTCTTATGGCAATAGTAATTCGTCTCTTGTGATGTTATCGGATTTACCGTTACGATTGAGGCAATTTTTTGACGCATCCGCGAAACCGGATCGTGATGACAAACCGATTGATTTAGATTCTTTTATTCGTCAAATTGAGCGAGAGTTAATTGAAAGAGCGATAAACATTTCAAAAGGCAACAAAACTCAAGCCGCCAAAATGCTAGGCTTAAACAGACCAAAATTATA
>JAITAZ010000083.1 GCA_031283825.1 Planctomycetaceae bacterium
TTATATTCATAATCATTCAGTTGAATTTTTGTACAGATATTCCGCTTGTATTACTCAAAACTCAATTCCGAATTAAAAAACCGTGAACCTACGGTCGCCTACCTGCTCTGGAGTTACTATACACTACGAATTAACTGTTGCCGATAATGCGATTTCAACCTCCGGCGAAACCGTGTTTTTCTAGTTTTTCTCTTAGCGTGTCAGACGTAAACGGCTTCACTAAATAGTCGGTTACTCCAGCTTGAATCGCTTCTAATACTCTCGACTTTTCGGCTTCTGTCGTAACCATAATCACCGGAATTTTTGCGTCTTTTGCTCGAATTGCTTTTAGCACCTCCAGCCCCGTTTTGCCCGGCATGTTCCAATCTGTCAGAACCATGTCAAACTTTCCGGGATCAAAAAATTCTACCGCCTGCGACCCGTCCGCCGCCTCCGTTACATCCTTAATTCCAACCGCCTGAAGAGAACGAAGTATAATCTTACGCATCGTACTCGAATCATCCGCAACCAAAACTCGTGTCATTTGACAATCTCCTATTAAAAAATAATTTCTCCAAACTAAAAACAAAACGAATTGTCATAATTACACAACTCGAAGTAATTTGGAAAAAAACATTAAAACTAACCTTAAAACCTGATTGTATCAATCTAATCGAAATCGTAACCGTTCACGCTCAAAAGAAAAAAATCCTACGCCCTGTAAAGACGACAGCAAATTTCACAAAACAGCTTGCGCCCTTTCAGGGCTTAGGAAATTTTTTCTCTTGTGCGTGAACGGTTACTCGAAATCAACAATACAATCAGAACAAAAAAATAAACCCACACTCGCAATTCAATTGCCGCGTCAATTACGAAATTTCATAAATTTCATTTTTGTTTTTAGTCTTGACTTTCTGATTCTTGTACTTGTAATCTTTTCAACCTCTTTCAAAAACGAAATCTTTAGGAATATAAAGTAATCTTGCGCATGAACTGCACGTTATAGGTTTCTTCTGCATTATCATCGCCAACGAATTTATAGGAATTTGATGATTACACGCCCCGCAAAAACTCTGATTCTCAACCACAGCAAGCGATTCGCCGCCGGCAAAATTACGTTTTAGACGATCATAAATTTCCTTAAATTCTCGCGGCAATTTAACTTCTTCAACATTTAACGACTCGCCTATGCTTATAATATCTGCATCAATTTTAGGCTTGTCGTCATAGTATTTTTTCTTTGTCTTCTCAAATAACTCTTGCGATTTTTTCAACTCTTGCTCCGCCGCGTTAACGTTAGCATGAAACTTTTCAGCTTTTTCTATCGCTTCAAGCGCTTCGTCATCAAGCACGCTTCTAGCCGCTTCATCCGCCGAAATCTGCGACAACAACGCCTGATATTCTTTGTTCGTCTTCGCCTCCCGCAACTGCTCTTTACGCTTCGCAAGATTCTGATCGTTTTGCGCTACTTCTAATTCTTTCTGTTTTGCGTAAGCGTACAACTTGTTATACTCGCCCGTTACAGTTTGCAACGTCGTCTCGTTTTTCTGAATTGCCGCCGTCTGTGATTTTAATAACAACATACCTCGTCGCAACCGCCCGTTAAGCTCCGCCAACTGCAATTGCAATTCATGTATCCGTTCCAAAATATCGCGTATGTCGCTCGAATTTTCCATCGTCGCTAAAAGAATATCCTTAATAATTTTAAACTGCCCGCACTTGATTTTTCGGTTTGAACCGCCAATTTTCTCGCCGAAAATAAACTGCTCTATCGAATTACGAATCGTTGAATACTCGCCAATCGCCGAAAGTCTAATGTAAAAATAATACGGCAACGCAAAATTGTTTCCGCCGTATTTCAATTAAATCTCAACAATAATAAACCGTATAATTACGGTAAATTTTTTCTTTCTTTCAATAAAATTTTTCGTAACAAAAATTCAAATTCGTCAAACCGGAATAAATTTTTATCGCGTCAATTCAAGAAAAAAACATAATACCAAAAAAGTAACTTCCCACAACAGGGGAGTGTTGTAAATTCGGAATTCGGAATTAAATTTGTAAAAATTGTAATATGTCAGCTGAATTTTTTGTAACGATAATTCCTCGAATTATGCTTTCCTAATTTTCTGCATATTCTGCAATTTTTCTGCGCTTTCTGCGTTAAAATTTTTTATCAAACTTAAACGTAAAATACGTAGAAAATTAGCAGAATATCGCAGAAAGGAGTCGTTATAAATATTCCGCTGAAATATTACTAAAAATTAACGTTACAAAAAATCTCTAATACAACTGATACAACTCAATCTTTTTTTGTTCTGAATGCGCCTAGTTGTAAACCTGCTTCGTTTTGCAAGTTTGGCTCGGCGATTTGATTCCATGCAAAACGTACATTTTTCGGCGCGGCGACTTTTTCGCTTGTTAATTTAACTTTCGTTTTGTCAACAATGACCGCTTCGGCATTATTATATTCGTTGTCGTCTCCTGCGATTTCAAACCAACTTGGCGTTTTGCCATCGTGAGTTTTAAGCTCTTTGACATTCTTAAAACTGACAATAATACTCGTGCCGTCAATTTTAATCGAATCCAATTGAGGCGATTCGCAAACGACGTCAATTTTGCCGTAAGTTTTATTTAGAGCTTGATCCGCTAATCGACTTGCGACAATTTTTTTATTATTCGGATGAATATTTCCAATGTTTCCGATATCGTTGATAACGACCATTCCGGTTTTTGTAAGTTGTTTTTCTACGTCGGCTTGAGCTTCCCAGATTTGCGGTAGAAAAGTCGGTGCATCGTTGTATTTGAATGGGGCGAGTTGCACATAGTAGAATCCTAACTGATCGTTGTTGAAAACTTTTCGCCAACCGTTTATGAGCGCAATCATCTTTTGCGCGTATTCTGAACTATCTTTCAAATTCGCTTCGCCCTGATACCAAATTGCGCCGCGAATTGAAAACGGCACAAGCGGATGAATCATTTTGTTATACAGAGACGTCGGCAGTTGATTTTTAGGATTCGGCGGTAATTTTGTGTCTGCTAATTTCGCCAACGAAGGAACAGACTTAAAGCCGTCAACTGTTGTCCAAGGTTCGATTCGTGTTCCGCCCCAGCTTGAATCAATTAAGCCGACAGGAACTCCGCCGAGTTCAGAACTTAACTTCGCGCCGAAATAATAACCAATCGACGAAAAATTAGTTACAGAACTTGGATTTGCCGGTTGCCATTTAATGTTTGGAGTCAAATGATCTTGTGGTTTGTCGGCGGTTTCATGTTTGACTTGAAACAATCTGATATTGGGATTGTTGACGGATGGAATATCGGCTTTGGAGTCGGAATTTTTATTCATTGACCATTCCATATTCGACTGACCAGAGCAAAGCCAAACTTCTCCGATTAGAATATTGTCTAGCGTGATTTCGTTTTTACCTTTGACAATCAATTTTGTCGGTTCGCCTGATTTGAGCGGATTTAATTTAACTTGCCAATGACCGTCGGCGTTAGTTTCGACTGATTGCGATTGGTTGTTGATTGAGACTGTAATTTTTTCTTGCGGGTCTGCCCAACCCCAAACGGTAACGGGCAAATCTCGTTGCAAAACCATGCCGGACGCAAAAATGTCAGGCAGTTTAACGTCTGCGAGAGACGTCGTTTGCAAAAATACTACGGAGAGAATTGTTGCGGCAAATGTGATTGCGGCAAAAAAATTATTGTTCAAGCAATTTTTTTTCATTTTAATTTTTTTGGTTAAGTTGAATTTTCGTTACGATAATTATTCGACTTGCGAATAACTTCAATAACTTCACACGGAGACTGCACGGCGAGAATTAACGTCTATGTTATATTCCCACAAGGTCGATAGCGTATGCAGTGAAGTCGGGTATTATAACACGTGATTTATTTTCGTCTATTGACCAGATACAAACGTCAATCTTTAGTAGAATTATTTTTGGGGGACTTAGAGGACGCTGGGGACATTGGGGACGTTTTTATTTGAAATCTGATTTGAAAAGACTCAAGGGAACATCTAAAAACCTCATGTAAAATTTATTTTTATTAGGATCGCGGTCGTCTCGACCGCATATTTAGGCGTTTGTCATGCAGGCGGGACGCCCGCGTTCCTAATAAAATTA
>JAITAZ010000122.1 GCA_031283825.1 Planctomycetaceae bacterium
AGCCGACGGTAAATCTGAAATGATTTTAATTATTGTCGAATCCTTTTTATCGTTGCCTTCGGCAACGCGACCTTTCGGCGAAAGGTTGCGAACCTACGGTCGCCTACCTGATCTATTACCGCCTATCTAATCAATAAACGCCTAATGACGGACAACTACTGCGTAACATGAGTTAATAATTCAAACTATTTTTTAATTGAGATTCCTTTACGCAACTATTCCGACGAGATTACTTCCTTCTGTTTCAAGTATCTCGCAATTGACTAAACATCCCGACTCAAGTTTGTCTTTATTATTATTTGTAACGTAAACTATTGGATCGATTTCTGGGGCGTCCGCGTAAGTTCGTCCGACATATAAATTCGGTTCAACATATCCTGAATCGTCGATATAATTCCCGTCGATTTGTACGTTTACAATATTATTTTTTTGACGTTTTCCCCATGCGACGGCGTGATTATTGCAAATATCCGTTAGTTGTCTGAATCGTCTTTCGATAGTTGCTTTGGGGATTCTGTCTTGAAATTTTGCCGCCGGCGTTCTAGGTTCGGCGGAGAAAGCAAAAACTCCGGCGCGTTCAAATTTCCATTTGTCAACGAATCCGACAAGCTCGTCAAAGATTGTATCGGTCTCTCCCGGAAAACCTACAATCAACGACGTCCTCAATACAAGTTGATCAATTTTGTTACGTAAATTATCAAGCAACTTTTCCGTTTCCTTTCGCGTTACGCGCCGATTCATCCGATTCAATATCGCGTCGTTGATATGTTGCAATGGAATGTCAATGTACGGCAATAATTTTTCATTACTTGCAAAGAGCGAAATCAATTCGTCGTCGAAAAAACCCGGGTATGCGTACATTAGTCTAATCCAACGGATTCCGTCTATTTCAGCAATCTGCTGCAACAGCTCGACGAGCGAAGGTTTCTCTGGTAAATCTGTTCCCCAAAAGGTTGTTTCTTGCGCGATAATTACAAGTTCTTTAACTCCGCGTTGGGCGAGTCGATTCGATTCCGCCAACAGTTTATTCTTCGGCTCGCTGCGAAATTGCCCGCGAATTTCTGGTATCGTACAAAACGAACAACGACGACTACAACCGTCGGCAATACGTAAATACGCAACGTGATTTGCCGTCAAAATATCGCGTTCAATATCTGCTTGAGACGACGCCGAAATTTGATTTTGATCCAAATTCAAACTGCCCGCAATATTTTTGGAGTCGTTATTTGGAGCACCGAACCATTCATCGACGTCGGGAAATTCGTCGGCGAGTCGGTTAATTCCTTCGAATTGAGTCATGCAACCGCGAACTATAATTCGTTTGATTCGACCGTTGTTTTTCAACTCGATCAAAGCGCGGATATATTCTCGCGCCTCGTCTCTTGCCGATTTTAAAAAACCGCAAGTATTAAGCACAACCGTATCAGAACCGTCAGGTTCAACTTGAAATTCATAACCTTGTTCGCGCATTTGCCTGACGCATCGCTCGCTGTCAACAAGATTTTTAGGACAGCCAAGCGAAACAATAGAAAATGTTATACAATTAATTTTATTGATTTTATTGTCAGACGTTTGGGAATTATTGGAGATTATCATCAAATTTTATGGAAATTTTTTATATGCAAAAAAAATAAATGATTGCTATACATTGTTATACTTTGAACGGACGGTAACAAATGGTTCTTTTTTTATGGGACAAATGAGGACATCGTTGTTTAAAATCGAATATTAACGACTCTTTCGTAAATCTGAAGGTTAAAATAAATTTTGAATTTTTGTAATATATCAGCGGAATTTTTTATAACGATATTTCCTTGAATTATGTTTTCCTAATTTTCTGCAATTTTTCTGCGTTTTCTGCGTTAAAATTTTTTATCAAATTAAACGCAGAATACGCAGAATATCGCAGAAATAAGCCGTTATAAATATTCCGCTGATATATTACGAATTTTTAGAGATTCTCTACAATTATTCGATAAACTTTTATAGCATTCTATTTATTAACTCGAATAGTACAACTACCGTCAAAAAAATTGTAACAACTTGTACAATGAATTTTGACGATTCAAAAGTACAGTTTAAAAAGTCCCCCCCTAGCGGGGTTAATAAAAAACTTGTAATATTTCAAAAGGCAACCATTGATCTTGGATAATCGCCTACCTAATTGTTATCGTTAATAGCCTAATTAAATTTCACAAAAACAAGTTTTTAGAAATTACCTATACAAATCGCGATAAAAAAAGGCGGTTCTAGCTGAAAAAAATCAAGCGCGAACAGTTTAATCTTACCTTAACATTTAACATAAAAATTTAATTTCAAAATGGATTTACATCTCAAAAATAAAGTAGTTCTTGTAACCGGCGGTGCGAGCGGGCTGGGGAAAACGATTGTTGAAATTCTTGCAGAAGAAGGCGCGAAAGTTGCGATTAATTATCGCAGCCGCAAAGAGACCGCCGATTCGTTGGCGTCGGAACTTCGGACTAAATTCGGCGTTGACGCTTTGACTGTTTACGCCGACGTGTCAAATGAATCCGACGTCCATAATATGTTTGACGAAATTGAATCGAAACTCGGTTTTATTCATGCTGTAGTCAACAATGCCGCATATTGCGCTAATCCTGAATGTGCGAATCTCTCGCTTGACGAATTTAAAAAATGCGTTGATATAAATCTTCAAGGTTTATTTCTCACGTGTCGCGAGACCGTGCAGAGATTACGTAAAAGAAAATCGTCGGGAAACATTGTCAATATTTCGTCTCAAGCGGCTTTGCGAGGTTCGGCAAGCGGGAAAACCGCCTACGATATGACAAAAGCCGGAATACTTGGTTTCACGCGGTCGTTAGCAATCGAAGTCGGCAAAGACGGAATAAACGTAAACGCTGTTCTGCCCGGATTGATGTACACCGAAATTATAGCCGCCGCTATAGACGCAGACCCCGAAAAATTCAATAAACGCTCGCTACTAGGAAGAATCGCAAAAACAGAAGAAATCGCGCAAGTCGCTGTTTTCCTCTGCTCAGACAGAGCAAGTTACATGACCGGCGCGTCGGTTGACGTAAGCGGAGGAATGGCTCTACACTAATAGGAATCTCTAAAATTTCATTTTTTATTAAAACCGCGTAGAGGTTTCCCAAAATAGCGATGGGTAAAAATTCGCTAGGATTTTCACCCATCGAAAAAAAAATCAAGTTACGTATTTATTTTCAACGGATGAAATCGCGTTGCGAATTTATTTTCAACGGGTGAAATCGCGTTGCGATTTTACCCATCGCTATTTTGGAGTTGTTCCTACGGGACAAGGTTGATGTTTTGATTAAAATTAAAATTTTCTCTGTGTTCTCTGTGGTTAATAAAAAAATGAATTTTTAGAGATTCCCTAATTATGAATATTCGTTACAAAAATTACAAAACAAATATTACGCTGAAATATTACTAAAATTCACTGCCGATTAGTTACGACGGCTACGGCGAAAAAATTGATATTGTTCAAAATCAATTGTTATCGTATAATTACGCCCCTTCGCAAATTGCCGGACAAAAGATATTTTTGATCTGTTGACTTCGTTGAGTTGGCAAATCGCCGAATCGCGAGTTGTCGAGTTTAACAAAACGAATTTGTCAAACGTCGGACAATCGGCGGAGGTTGTTGAAAACAAGAGGAAAAAAACGAGTTTGCATTTACGCTTGAGGCGGTTGAAGACAATAGAAACTATAGTTCAGATTAAACTGTAGTATATACGTCTAAATCTGTCGTCGGAGTTCTAAGCAAATAAATGCGAATCGTTTGGCGGAGCGATCTGTCAATGTTTGTAGAAGTTTGTTTTGAAGTTGCGGTTTATTCGGCTTTGTTGTATGAGCCGCCGCAAGCAAAAAAAGTTTAACCATTTAACATGAATTAAACAAATGAAAAGTAGAAGTTTTGTAATCGGATTAAGCGTATTAGGATGCCTTGTGATTGGCGCCGTTATTTACGCTCAAGTAAATACTAACAACAGTCAGTCAATTCCTGCTGTTGAAGTCAACTCGCGATTTGTCAACGCTGATAAAAACGGCGACGGCGTTTTGTGCAAAGAAGAATTCGCTAATTATTTTGCCCAAACGCAACAGGTAAAATTCGCCGCGAATAATTCGCTCACGGGAACGTCGAAAGACGCTTGTTGCGGTGGTGCCGACATAAAAACCGCCAACACGAAAAACGCCGAAAAAACCTGTTGCAGCGAAGGAAAAAACGCTGAAACGGTAAGCGTAAAATTTTCAAAAGAAGGCGAAGCAAAAGCGGGGTGTTGCGGCGGAAAAGATAAAACAAAATCTGCCGACACGAAAAACGCCGAAAAAACCTGTTGCAGCGAAAGTAAAAAAGAATCAAGTTCAACAACGCAAAGCGAAGTTAAAACAGATTCAGAAACAAAAGTTGCAGAAGCCGTAAACGCCGACGCAAACAATAAACCGTAATTAAAGAAACGAGTCGGGAATCTCTAATAATTAATTTTAAACCACAGAGGACACAGAGAACACAGAGAGAATTTTAATTTGAATCAAAACATAATTTAAATTTATTAAAGTAAAAAATTATGGATTTAAATCAAAATTTAATTTAATTTTTAAAAAATATTCTCTCTGTGAACTCTGTGTTCTCTGTGGTTAATAAAAAAACGA
>JAITAZ010000131.1 GCA_031283825.1 Planctomycetaceae bacterium
TATCCGCGTTTAAAATTCCCCGTATTATCCGTGTTTGTTTTTTAATAAGGTAAAAATAAGGTTCGTCTTTCATCGCCTTGATAATAATTACAAAAACAAATATTCCACTGATATATTACGTTACGTTTTTAGAAATCTGTTGTCTGTTGAGGTAGGCGACCATATCTGGGATTGTTCTTTACTGAATATTTTACCTTGTTAGAAATGAATTCGTTTATCTAATGAATCTAGCAATTTTTCAAATTGCGAGCGTGTGATAGTTAGTTGTCCGAAATGCGGAGATATACTGAAGCCGTCATGTTCTTTGTTGCTTGCGTCATTTACTTCGTTTATTTTTGTTGCCATTAATTCGTCTTGTAGAGCATTTAACCACTCTGGAACTTCAAAACCGACGCCTAACGGGTCTTTGGCGAAATTCTCAATTTGTTCGTATAATTCTTCAAACGCTTGTTTTGGTACGTCTTCTTTCGCCTGCTTTATTGCTTTTGGAACTAGACCGCACATCCGATCCACTTGCAACGGACGCACAAAACGTTCCTGCAATCTCTCATGAACACTCGGCAACCACATTCCATATTTCTCGCTCAAACGATTATATTGTCTTAAATGTTCTTCCGCCGCATTCATGCTTCTCATTGCAACCGCATGTTCCCACAATCTCGCCGCCTCATCGCAACCTACTCTAATCATTGCGTCGTGAACCCAATAAACCGGCTTCAAATTCCACGATATTCGCTCATATCCGACTTGAACTCTCAACATGTCAAGAAGCATGTATAACTTATCGCCGTGATCCGAATGCGTCGTCGTACTATTATAATCAACGTACTCCGAATAATTTTCCGCAATTGATTCTAGAATTATTTCCAACTGTGCAACCGCAACTCCCCAATCGATTTTTTTACTCAACAAATCATCAACCAACAGATTGCACATCTCAATCTCTCCGCCGTCGTTTCTGAGTTTAACCAACGATCTCAAAAAATCCTCTACGCCCTGATGCAATACCGCCCGCAAATTGCCAAAATTCATATTCTGCTGCGTAAAAATATCCTTTCCATAACGCTGAATAAATAATCTCACGCCGTCCCATCGCGTCTTTTCCATAATCGACTCAATCGGCGAAATACGTATATGATGACTATGCGATAACCAACACGCAAGAAGCGCCTCAATCGTACGCTCCATATACTCGACCAAAACATAATCCGACGAAACCTCATTCGATTTCAACTTCCACTTCCTCGACGAAATCGCAATACATTGAGTTATCGCCCGCGTTGCCGTTTCTACCAAACGATCAAACTCCGTAATCGCGCCGGGTCTGATCGTATGAGCTTCCTCCATGATCTTTATCGTGTCCAGCAACTTAAACGTTTCCATCAATAAACCCAATCGCGGCGCATATTCCATCAGTCTCAATATTGATTGCTGAATACATCGACATCGAACTATATCACTCGCCGCGCCGCCGCGAGATGTCGGAACATAAAGAATCGTTTGCATCGATAATGTCCTCAACATACTGTCCCAAAGATGTTTCAACTCCTTAATATTACCCCAAAATATCGCATGATTTACATTAAGAACCTGAAGCTGCCAACGCTCTCTCATGTCCTTCCAATGCTCTGCGCCAAGAAAAGATTTCAATATCATTCTGGCATCGCATAAATCAACGCATGTCCACACGATTCTGTCAAGCAAAATCTCTTTCGCCCCTCGTCGTCGGTCATACTCCATCAACGAATCGGCAGTGCCGCGCGGCATCGGCACCGTATAAACTGAAACCTCGCGCAACAATAAATCAAGTCCTTCGTTGTACTTCTCAATCTGATTCATCCAATTAACAAATTGACCCTCGACCTCCTCGTAATTTTCGCCAATCAAATTTGACTTTTTCAAGTCGTCGTTATTTTCATCGCGTTTTGCCTCCGCTTTATTAACTCCCGCCGACTTCTTATCCGACACTTCAACGCCAACCGATTTTGCCTCCGATTTATTGTCAGATTTATTATCCGTCTTGCTTTCTGATTTTGTTTCGTCGTTGTCTGTTATTTTATCTGCGTAGAAACCTGTAATTTTTTCTGTAACGAATTTCCACAACTTCGACATCGTTACAATAAACGTCAGTCTTTCGCTGATTCGATCCGTTTCTGTAACTAGTGGTTCGTCGTCGGGGTCTTCGAAGCCTGGCGGCGGAAGTTCGATCATTGAGCCGTCTATTCCGTCGTCTGTTGTATCGTGATAAGTTACGTTTTCGTAAGCTGCGCTATAAATTGAATCTTCTTTACCGCGTTTTTGTTTTTTATGCGGGTCTAGTACTCCGCCGTCGTAATTGCTGTCGTCGTATGGGAAGTTATCGTTGTAATCGTAGTTGTTATCGTTTGTGTAAAATTCATCGTAGGAATTGTTGTAATTTTCTTGCGGCGGTTTATTTCGCGGGTCTTTGCCGGACTTGCGATTTCCTTTACCTTTATTTCTTCCGCTATTTCTTCCGCCTAATTCTAATCTTGGGACGCTCCAGTAAAGGTCGGCGTTTGCTTCGGTATAGTCGAAGAATTTTTTTGTAAGTTTCCACCGTTCCGCAATTGGCAGCGGCGGTTTTTTTGCAATTTTAGTTTTGCTCGTGTTTTTTGAAATAGAATTTCGTAAACTTGAAACGACATTTTTTTCGTTATTGTTGTCTGAATCGTGCCAAAGTTGTTCCATCCATCTCATTACAATTGCATGAAAAGAAAAATCGCCTTGTGTGAGCGGAATTTTTTCTGAGTTGCTTAACCAGTGCATCATTAGTGCCATCGATGCAACGGGATCGTTTTGGTCGAGCAATGCTTCTGCGAGCAATACGTATGCTTTTGTCGAGTTGAATCTATCGACGTGTCTATTCCAGAACGCTACGTCTCCTGCGTCTGCGCCGGCTTTGTACCAGATTGCCAGTGCGTTTGAAACGATAGCGGTTGACTCCCAAGTATCTGCGCCGGAGAAACTTTCTAAACTTGCAACGGTTGTGCTTCCGTATTTATCCCACCATCCGGCGAGATCGCTCATGCGGTCGGAGAGGTCGGCTTGCATGTCGCTGTTTCCTTCTGCCGCCGCAACTTTTTGCAAACGGCTGTAGATGTCAAAAACGTCTTCGACTATATTGAGCAAATCGTCAACTCTATGATCGTGAATTGAATTTTCGACGTTATGAAACAAGCCGTAATTTGCGCCGAATCCTATAATTGTCCATGGATCGACGATTGCTCCGCAAGCGATTCCGCGTTTGATTAGATTTTCGGCTTCTGGAATTAAACTTGACGCTTTATCGAGTTCGCCGTGATCGATATGAAAGTGAATTTCGGTAATCATGCAATCGAGTTTTGTCATGGTTCTTGTCGAGGCGACGGAGATAATGTCGGATTGTTTTTTTGCGGCGTCGAAGTATCCCATTCGAGCGAATATTCTTGCGAGGTGCATTCGTTGTAGTTGGTCAGCGCGTCTTTTTGCGAGAATTTTGTTTAGGCTTTGTCTGCAACTTCCGAATGGTTGGTATAGTCTGCTTTCTTCGAATTTGAGTCGTGTTTTCATTTTTGCGGGGATTTTTTCCAAGAGTTGTTCGTAGAATTTATCGCGATAGTTAGCGATTAGCGGCATCAGGGTAGATAGCGACGTTTCGGAGTTGTATGTGCTTGGCGTATCTCCGCAGACTCCTGCGCCCATTAGCATAGTTCCAGCGAGTACGGCGCCGGCTTCGTAGAGTAATTCATCTTGCGGGATATTGGCGTCGTCTGATTCGCCGAGATAAGCTGTTTCGACTCGTTTAAGGATTCCATCGACGGTAACTTGATGTATAACGAATCGGTGGTAGTATCCATCGTTTCCGATTGTGTTTGGATCCCATAGACCGAAGTGGTAATTGGGTTTTCGGTTGACTGGGTGATCGAAATCGTAAGCGCGTGGGTCGAGGATGAGTTCGTCTAATTTATCGATATCGAAGCAAGCGTCGGCGAGGATTTGTTGGTTTGTTTTTTGCAGGATTCCGAGAGCGATATCGACTATATTTTTATATTTTCCGTGAGCGGTACCGATTCCTTTAATGTAGAGCGGAATAGGCGCGACCCATTCGTGTTCGTTTGGTTCGTGTCTTTCAGTGCCTTCGAGAGTAGCGATTGGTCGGTATCCGATGTAATCATTTAGGTCGTCGATAACTCTTGGAACGATTCGGTTGATTTCTGTCCAGGGCGAGCCTTGTCGGATTATTGTTTCGAATGCTTTAGCGAGAAAAAAGGAATTAAAGAGCGTATCGTCGGTTTGGTGAAATAGAATATCTTCGTGAAAATTACGGTATCTTTCGAGCAAGTGATCTTTAACAATTTTTATAACTTGACCGGCTTGGTCGTCGATTTTGAATGATTTATTTTCTTTGGAGAGATTTATTAGTTCGTGTTCGAGTATGTCGAGTAGTTGTTGAGCGAGTGAGATTGGTTTTGTTGTTTGTGGTTGATTATTGGGAGCGGCGGCGGCGGCGATTTTAGTATTTTGTTGTTTGGAGCGATTATTATTAGATGGAGCTTTAGCGTCGTGAGGAGAAAGCAGCGTTGCGTAAAGCGAATTTATAGCGGAGAAAAATTTCGGATCTCTATTGCCGGAGGAAAAATTTAGGTATCCTAATATATCGATAATTAAAGGTTTGAGGTCAGTTTCCATACTTGTTTTTTAAAAGGTTTTTTATGAGTTTTATTAATTAGATTTGGTAATATTTCATGAATATTAGGTATTAGTTGATAGTCAATCTTCGATCAGGTAGGCGACCTGATCGGTGGTTATTTTTCGTCGAGAGATTACTGAACGGTTACTATTATTTTATATCTAGTTTGATAATTTAGCATTTCAATGATTTAGGTTTATTTTCAACAGATTTTACATTTAATCATTGAGTGGGGGTAATAGTTTAGTCAAAGTATGTTATCTGGTCTAGGGAGGGGGGCGAATGATAAAGGGGAATCTCTAAAAATTAAAAATTTATTTTAAACCACAGGAGTTCACAGAGAAGTTTTTTAAAAATTAAATTTTGATTTAGATCAATAATTATTTTAAAACATCATGTTACGCACTTGCTACCCCAGATCAGGTAGGCGACCGCCGACTCAGGTAGGCGACCTTTCGCCGAAAGGTCGCGTCGGCGTTAGCCGACGGTAAATCTGAATTGATTTTAATTATTGGGAATCTCTAAAAATTCATTTTTTTATTAACCACTGAGAACACAGAGAAAATTTTAATTGGAATCAAAACATCAAACTTGTCCCGTCGGGACAACTCCAAAATAGCGATGGGTAAAATCGCAATGCGATTTCACCCGTCGAAAATAAATTCGTAACGCGATTTTTTTTCGATGGGTAAAAATTCTAGCGAATTTTTACCCATCGCTATTTTGGGAAACCGCTACGCGGTTTTAATAAAAATTTAATTTTTAGAGATTCCCAATTGTAATAATTCCGCGTAATTTATTTCAATGATATTTTGTTATTTTTCGACAACCTAATATTTGTACAAAAAATTCAACTGAATGATTATGAATATAATTTTATGAATGCGCGTAAAATAATCATTTGCATTTTCGCGATTATCCGTGTTTAAAAAATAATTCCGAATTCCGAATTAAAAAACCTCCGTGAACGTTTACTAATTATTATGTCCTATTCAAAATTTTTTATTGTCTTCTCGTCTAACTTGCCGTTTTGCGAAACGATATATCCAAACATCGCGCCGGCAAAAGAATCGCCCGCACCAGTCGGATCAATTA
>JAITAZ010000223.1 GCA_031283825.1 Planctomycetaceae bacterium
AACGATAAAAAGGATTCGACAATAATTAAAATCAATTCAGATTTAAAAAAATAATCCTACAGACTCATTATCCTTTTACATTTATTCAACTCAACGCATACGAAATTAAAAATCTATGAAAAAAATATTTTTAATATTAAAAGTTGTTTTTGTTGTTGTTTTATTTGCTTTCATTTTTTTTGCAAATGAAATTACATTTGCTCAAAATCAATATCGTCGTCCTAGTCAGAACGATATTGAATGGTTGCTTGGCAACAATAATAAATCGAAATTGCCGAACCGTAATACGATCAATTTCTACGAATATTCCGAAGATAATGACAAGCCGATATCTCAAGCGGTTTTTAATTCTCGTTCCAATTCCAATGATTTATTCCCCGAACCTTGTCAACCGATTACATGCTCGCAAAGCGGCGTAAAACTTAAAAATCCAACTTGCCAGTGCGAATATTGCGACTCCAGAAATTCCCGTTACGTTGAACCTTGCGGTAAAGTAAAAACAAATTCTCAAAAAATAAAACAAACAAAATCTCAAAAAAAACCTCAAATAATAACCGCCGATAATTCCTCAACCGAAATAGAAAATAACAACGACTCAAACTCTATTTCTGAATCTGCATCAAACGTAAATATCAACTCCGACGACTTTACTCCGGACTCTAAATCTGACTCCGATTTAGTCTCTGTCTCTGATAATAATGAAAATAATATCGCCTCCGCACCTACGCCTATTGTTGCTGTCGATCCGGTTCTTTCTATTTCGTCCAAAGTCGTGAATTTGACACAACAGAATAAAACGCCGAAACAAACCACTATCCAATTCGCTACGCAAAAAACGACTCCAATTGAAACCGAGTCTGAACAAAATATTAGTTCTAACGCGGTCAAAATTGCTTATCCTGAAAATCCAATTCATACTCCCGCGCCGCTCAACAAGAACGCAAACGACCCGCAAAAGATCGCGGCTTTGATTACGTCTCGCGATAAACAACCCAAAACTCGCCAAACGCCGCAAGTTCCGCCGGCAGCTCAAATAAAGCCTAAACAACGCAAATATCAAACTGAAATCGGAGAGTATCATGGTTGCGGAATTACGAAAAATAACGCGGTTCAAAATAACGCGGTTAATAATTGTCCGCAAAACGACATTAGCGAGATAAATTGTTCCTGCGATAGTTACGAACAACAATTTGTCGGTTGCGGTTCGGGGTCTGGAGAGATTATTGCGGAAACTTGCGTCGGCGTTTTGTTTCGTCATGTTGCAAAATTGCGTTACGCAAGAATCAAACACAACGCGAATCATAATGAACAATGCAACTGCTGGCTCTGCGCTAATCTCGATAATCCCGATATGACCGGAATCGGTATTTTCAATTCCCGCGTCGCAGGATTCGAAATTAGCGCAACGAATAATATCAGCTTGCACGATTCGCCAAATATGTTTTTGTCAAGAGCTGATATTGCAACTCATTTTAACGCCGAAACGCGAAATCGCGCATGGGTAGATTATCGTCAATTTAATAATTCTGTTGCAACTGCAATTAGTTTGCCAAACGGAAATTACGTAGCTCAAGACCGTGCGGCAAATCTGTTTACATTCGGTTTAGAAAGATGTATCGGCATTCAGTCGTCGTTGGAAGTTCGGATTCCGCTGATATATCAATTCGGCTCTGATTCGGAATTTTCAAATAGATTTCAAAATCTATATCGAGCCGGCGGAGGCGAATTAGGAAACATCACGTTGTCTGCCAAATACGTTTTCGCCCGCACCAAAAAAATTACTTTGACAACCGGTTTAGGCGTCTCGTTGCCGACGGCAGAAGATTGGAAAATCACAAATTACAACGCGTCAATTGAAAATAAAACCTACGAAATCGTTCCGTATCTTGCTTTTCAATGGCATCCCAATGACAGTGTTTTTGGACATTTACTCGTTCAAACCAATATCCCGATAAGCAAAAATGAAATCCATTTTGCCGATCAGAAAAGTAAAATCGAAGAATCGCAGTTAATCCAAGTCGGCGCACAACTAGGACGCTGGTTTTATCGTAACGAATACGGAATGTATTCGTGTCGAATAGGAGGATTCATAGAAATCGACTACGCCGCAGCAATAGATTCGGCAGATAATGGAATAATTGCTGATATGAATAATAATTTTATCTGGCTCAATTCGACAGAAAATAAACCAGATAGATTAAATCTAACCGCCGCCTTGCCAGTGTCATTTGGTCAATTTTCTATCAACAACGCTGTAATCGTACCAATATCAAACAATAGACCTTTTTCTATAGCATATAATTTTTCTCTCTGCCGAAAATTTTAAATGGAATCTCTAATAATTCGTTTTTTTATTAACCGCAGAGAACACATAAAAAATTTGTAACGAATATTCGGTGATAATATTTTTCCGCTGCCCTTTCAGGGCGTAGGATTTTTTCTTTTGAACGTGAACGATTACCCAAAAAAATAATATGGTTTTTTAAAAAACCGTGAACGGTTACACAAAATTTATTTTAGAATTTCCCGATTACAAACTGTCGTATTATGCGAAATGCTTTTTCTGTTGATGTTGAGGATTACTATCAAGTTGGCGCGTTTGCGCGGGTTATTTCTTTTGACGATTGGGATAAATGGGAATCGCGGGTTGTAACCAATACTCGGCGAATTCTTGATATACTTGATTCGGTTTCTAATCCTGTTAAAGCGACATTTTTTGTTCTTGGTTGGATTGCAGAGCGTCATCCTAATCTTGTTCCAGAGATTGTTTCTCGCGGACATGAGATTGCTTCTCATGGTTTTAACCATCAGCTTGTCTATGAGCAGACGGAAAAAATATTTCGCGAAGATGTAACTCGCGCTCGGCAGATATTGCAAGTTCAATCGGGTCAAGATGTCGTTGGTTTTCGTGCGCCTAGTTTTTCGATAGTCAAGCGAACTGCTTGGGCGCATGAAATCCTAGTAGAATCCGGTTACAAATACGACAGCAGCGTTTTCCCGATACATCACGATTTACACGGCAATCCCGACGCGCCGCGAGAAATTCATACAATTAAAACTAATGCCGGATCGATTCAAGAATTTCCTCCTGCTGTCGTGAGATTATTAGGTCAAAATTTACCTATCGGCGGCGGCGGATATTTCAGATTTTTCCCATATTTTGTAACGAAAATGTGTTTGCGTGCAGTGAATAAACAGAATTTACCTTTTGTATTTTACATTCATCCTTGGGAGACTGATCCAACCCAACCCAGAATCCCAAACGCACCGCTAAAAAGCCGATTTCGACATTACGTGAATCTAAATCGCACAACAAAAAGATTAAAAAAATTAATCAACGATTTTAATTTCACAACTATTAAAAATATTCTCTTTCCAGAAAATTAACAAATAGAACATGATAGTTTCAAATTAACAATTGAGCGACTCAAAGGACAAAAATTTCGTTTGTAAATCAATATATTCCTACAACGAAATCGGCATATTTACCCGATTAGATATTCTGATATAATTCCGATGATTTGCATTTGTAAGCGGCTTCGACGCAAAATAAATTTGTCTAGAATGAAATGTTAAATAACAAATTGTAATCAGCAATCAGATTAAAAAAATCAATAAAAAACAAAAAAATAATTATGGAAAATATTATATCCCAAGACGCCCAATTCGTTGCTGAAAACGACGGGAATGTCGATGTTGATAAGATAGCTGAAATCTATGCGGAAGCATACATGAACGCTGTTAAATCAAATAACAACTCAATCGACGACGCAGTTGACGAATTCGCTTCTCTTGTCAATATTTTGAAATCCAATGATAAATTTTCATCCGTGCTTGCGTCTGCAAGAATAACGTCTGACGAAAAAATCGCTTTGCTTGAAAAGGCGTTAAAAAAATCTGCATCGGAACTGTTTATCAATTTTTTGAAAGTCGTTGCCCGACGTAATCGGCTTGATATTCTTGCTCAAATTTATCGACAAGCCCGAATAATTTTCGATAAACAACATAAACTAATTCCAGTCGTAATTACAACAGCAACAGAAATTGATTCTGAACTTATAAATACGTTGTCAGCAAAACTCGCTGAAATTATCGGCGGAACGCCTATTATTCGTAACGTCGTCGATCCAAAAACTATTGGAGGACTTATTGTCCGCGTCGGCGACACAGTTTACGACGCCTCGTTAATAACTCAACTCAACTCCGTAAGAAAACAAATAATTGAACGAAGCGCACAAGAAATTCAATCCAGACGCAACAATTTTCAAAACGAATAATCGTTTGGAATGATATATACATTGAACAGTAACAAATAGGAGATATCTAAAAATTCATTTTTAGACACAGAGAACACAGAGTTCACAGAGAGTGTTTTAAAAATTTTAACCGTTCGCGCACAAGAGAAAAATTTCTTACGCTCTGAAAAGGGCGCAAGCCGTTGAACGCGAAATTGCTGACGCCCTTTAAAGTCGTAGGAATTTTTTTCTTTTGAACGTGAACGATTACACATTAACCATCATTAAAAAAATGAAAATTACAAAAAAACTGTTGATTATTTCAGCTGCTGCGTTTTTTTTGACGCTGCATGTATTCGCTGACGCCGCCGATTGGACGGTTAATCTTCGTAATCGGAGCAAAGAAGGCGAAGTTAAAAATGTTGCTGAAAAATGGAATCCCAAAGAAACGGCGATAATCGTTTGCGATATGTGGGCGTTTCATCCGTGCGTCCATGCTACGGCAAGGTTGGAAGACCTCGCTAAAGAAATGAACGGCGTATTCGACAAAGCCCGCGAAAAAGGAATCCTGATTATTTTCGCGCCCAGCAGTCACGATATCGATAAATATTACGGCGATTTACCGGCTCGTAAAACGTCGGCGAAATATCGTAAAGGTTTTGGCAATCCGCGTCATTGGGATTTTTGGGTGCATGGACGCGGCGGCGAAAACGAACATTCGCATCTTGCTTTCGACGGCGAAAAAGACTCCGTGTGGCCCCTGCCAGGAGGAGACCCAAATTGTTTTGAAAGTCACGGAAAAACGCCGGATTTCAGACAAACTGAAATACTCAAAATTAAAGATACCGATATCCTCACCGACGACTTCGTCGAAATGATCGGAAATAAAGAACACAAAGATTGTTTGTTCAAAGAACGCGGAATCAAAAACGTAATCCTCATGGGAGTACATACCGATATGTGCGTAATCGGACGACCTTTCGGTTGCAGAGCAATGAAAATCGCCGGATACAACACCGTACTCTGCCGAGATTTAACAGACTCCGCTTGGAATTGCGCAAGCCGAATAAAAGGAGCAATGGATCACTTTCGCGGATTAGATAAAGTAGTCGAATATATCGAAACATACATCTGCCCAACAATTACATCAACAGATATAACCGGTTCGCCGGCTTTCAAATTCGATGAAAATAAATACGCAAATTTGTTCCCAATCCCCGTTTCGCCAATCAAGAAAGAAATCGAAAAAGAAAGAGGGAAAGTCAAAGTAGAAATAGTAAAAGCTTTTTACGGCGTCGATGAAAATCAACGTATAGACATCACAAAAATTTTAAAAGAAAACGCCGACGGCACACGGTTAATTCCTATTGTCGCTTACAACGAAACTTTCACTGACCCATATCCGACAATCGTTAAATTTCTATGGGTTACATACAAAATCGACGGAGACGAAAAATCCCAAGTTTTTCAAGAAGGTGAAGAAATTATCCTCAAACGATAATTCTTAAACTACTCGCGTTACTATTCAGTCGATAGCAATTCCAGATCGGTATGCGACCTTTCGCCGAAAGGTCGCATACCTGATCGTAAAAAATACTGCGGCAGAATAGTTACATTTAAATCGTTAGCGGCGGTTTAAATTTTTTATATTAACCAAAAACATTAACGTTACGAAAAATGAATACAATTATTTCTATTGCGTCTTTTGACGTATTATTTGGTGCTGATTTCTCTACAATTATTGGAATTATATTTGTTGTAATTTATGTTATTGCTCATATTATTGGGTCTCTTGGTGCTGCGCATGAGACTTCAGTCAAAAAAGCAAAAAATAACATAAAACAACAAGAACAAGAATTAAACGACTACATGTCCGAAAGAAAAAATAACGCAATACCCGTAAGACAAAATAACGAACAAGAAATAATATACACGTCAAGACCATCCGAAAAAAAGAAACGTAATCTCCGAAAACCGCAACCTCAAATTTCATCTGAAATCATCAACGCCTTGCCTAACGATCAAAAAAATACGCGAAAATCGCTTGCTCGCGAATTGCCTACGCAAGGTCAAGGCACAAGATTTGAAGCCTCGCCGAGAACTCTAAATACAACGCTTGCGTCAACAGTCGAAACAAATGTAAATCCAGACTTAGAAAGTCTCACCGGAATTTATGAACAACCCGCCCAAAACGCCGCCAATTCTGGAAATCCGAAAACATTGACCATTAACATAAACGACCTACTATCAACACCTGAAGGAATCAGAAATTCTATAATTCTGTCAGAAATAATAAATCGTCCTAATTGGGGATAGTAACCGTTCACGGAAATTTTTATCGAAAAATTCAAACGTGAATAGTTACAAATTAACAAAAGTAGAGACGCAATGCCTTGCGTCTCTATTGTTCGATCAAAAGATCACCGATTGAGACGCAAAGCATTGCGTCTCTACATTGGGTTTAGTAATTCAAATCCGAACTTTATCGTATGCTAAAGCATACGGTTAATAAAGAGTCGTTCAATCTACGATTCAACGAAAAGACAATGCTGTTACAATTATTCCACTGCTATATTACGGTAATTTATATATTTTTATGAAAACGCTTATTATTTTAGCTAATCCTCGCCGCGATAGTTTTAATCATGCGATTTCTGAATCTGTTAAAGAATCGCTTTTGGAATTGGGTCATGAGATTTATTTTCATGATCTTTATTTGGAACGATTCGATCCGGTGTTATCAGCAGACGAGATTTCGGCGGAAGAGTCTGATTTACCGCCGGAGTTAAGACGATATATCGACGAAGTCCGCGAATCGCAAGGATTGATTTTTATTCATCCGAATTGGTGGGGCGGCGCGCCGGCAATTTTACGCGGATGGATTGATCGCGTATTCAGACAAAATTCAATTTACAACTTTACGCCAAACGGAGTCGTGTCTAGTATCGGCGATAAAGTCGTTCAGATTTTTTCTACCTCTAATACGCCGCGAGATATAGAATTAAACGTTTACGGAAATCCCGTTGAAATATTTTGGAAAACAATCGTTTTCGGACTACTCGGCTCAAAATCTTTTGAAAGAATAAATTTCGAATCAATTATAATGAGTACAAACGAACAACGAAAAGAATGGTTAAAAGAAACAAAAAAAATTATAAAACGACGGTTTTCTGAAAATTAAAGTAACTTGTGGGAATCTCTAAAAATTAATTTTAAATCACAGAGAACACAAAGAACACAGAGAAAATTTTAATTGGAATCAAAACATAATTTAAAATTATTAATGTAAAAAAAAAAATTATGGATTTAAATCAAAATTTAATGTTTTAAAAATATTCTCTCTGTGAACTCTGTGTTCTCTGTGGTTAATAAAAAAACGAGTTTTTAGAAATTCTCATTTATTTTTTAAAAATAAACGATGGACATTATAGCTTTTTTTTCGCGTAATTTTATTGTGCCGTTTTGGGCGAAGTATGAACATAGCGATTATTTGCGTTATTATCATCAGATGCTCAAAACGCAATATGATTCGTTGGACGTAATTATTTCACGGCAGACTTCAAAAATGCGTGAGATAGTTTCACACGCTTATAATACGTGTAACTTTTGGCGTGAGCGGTTTGATTCTCTCAATCTCAAGCCGGACGATATTCGCGAACTTCAAGACCTTCGCAAGTTGCCGATTCTTACCAAAGTAGATTTACGAACTCGACTTGATGACATGATTTCGTCGTCTTATTCTGATTTATCGAAATTGACTCTTTTTACTACGTCGGGTTCGACTGGCGTGTCGGTTAAAGTTTATGCTGACGATGCTTGCACTCAAATTAAACGCGGCGCAATTTTACGCAGCGACGAATGGACAGGTTGGAGACAAGGCGAAAGAATCGCGGCAATTTGGGGGAATCCAAAACACCGCAAAGATTTTTTCGGCATTATGAGAAATCTGTTTTTAGAACGTTATTACGCATTTCTCGATACGCTAAAAATGGACGAACACTCAATGGAAGAATTTACGAAACAATTATTACGTTATCCTCCAAGCATGTTATTTGGACATGCTCATTCGCTTTATTTGTACGCGAAATTTCTACGCGCGAAATTTCCTGACGTAAAAATCAAACCTCATGGAATTCTTTCGACGTGTATGGTGCTTCATGATTTTGAGCGTCGTTTAATATCGGAGGTTTTCGATTGTCGAGTTACAAACAGATACGGTTGCGAGGAAGTGTCTCTTATTGCGAGCGATTGCGAATGCGGCGAAGGACTTCATACTAATACCGACACGCTGTACATAGAATTAGTAAATCAATTGGGCGAACCGGTAAAAACCGGCGAGCCGGGCGCAGTTGTGGTAACGGATTTATGCAATAAAGCAATGCCAATGATTCGTTATAATGTCGGAGACACTGCTATATGGGCGGATAGAAAATGTTCTTGCGGGAGAACGTTGCCGTTATTTGAGAGAATTGAAGGTCGAGTTGCTGATTATGTCGTTACAGAGCAGGGCGAGTATATTTCAGGAATTTCACTGACTGAAAATTTCGCCTGCATGGTTGACGACATTATACAATTACAGATCGTTCAGGAAGACGTCAATCGTTTTACGTTCAACATAGTAAAAGCGCCGAATTTCGGAGAAAAAACTGTAAATCAAATTAGAAATCTCGTGCAACAACGTTTCGGAAATAACGCAACTTTCGATTGCGTTTTCATGGAAAAAATCCCAATGGAAAAATCAGGCAAATACAGATTCTGCATTTCAAAAGTAAAAAAAGATTTTTAGCAACGATTAAGTCGCAGTATTTTTTAGGAACATTAGGGACGTCGTTGTTTTAAATCGGAAATTAAAATCTCAAATTCTTGAGTCTTTTCAATCAAATTTATAAAACCCCAAACGTCCTTAATGTCCCCTTTGTCCCCAACGTCCCCCCAAAAAAATAATATGGTTTTTAAAAAAGCCAAAGCTAATTTTTGGGGGGACTTGGGGGACATTGGGGACGTTCTTGTTTGAAATCAGTAATTAATGACTCATGTTACGCGCTTGCTACCCCAGATCAGGTAGGCGACCATAGGTAGGCGACTTTTCGGAGAAAGGTCGCCTACCTGAGTCGGTGATCGCCTACCTGATTCGGCGGTCGCCTACCAGATCTGGGGTAACAAGTGCGTAACATGAGTAATAATGTAATTATTCAGCCGCAGTTTTTTTAATGGACATTAAGGACAGAAGGGACATTAAGGACGTTTGGGGTTTTATAAATTTGATTGAAAAGACTCAAGAATTTGAGACTTTAATTTCCGATTTAAAACAACGACGTCCCTAATGTTCCTAAAAAATACTGCGACTTAATCGTTGCTAAAAATCTT
>JAITAZ010000243.1 GCA_031283825.1 Planctomycetaceae bacterium
CTCCCCACACCAACCTCATTACCTCATTAAAAACGTAAACGAATAATGAGATGAGGTAATGAGGTTGGTTTTTGGGGGATTCATTGCTACTGAGGTTTTTTAAACAATAGTAAGAAAAATTAGGTTTTAAATGAGGTTTGCTGAAACTGTTAAAATACGTTTCGGAAAATTCTACTGATATATTACAAAATATTCTCTCTGTGAACTCTGTGTTCTCTGTGGTTAATAAAAAACGAGTTTTTAGAAATTCCCTTATGTTGATTTAAAGTCGTCATCCAGACTTTCAACAGGTAAACCTGCACAGAATAACTCTGCACAGGTTACCGGAAATTCAAAATAAGAGCAGTTCCAAAACCGCACATAAATAGACTCGTCAACAATAAAATCCGATCTCACTTTAAGATTCGGCACATGTACAACTCGCACTATGAATTTCAGCTACGTAAAATCTTAAAAACCTGACTCCCATTAGGTAAACAAGCAACAATAACCGAAATTTAAAGTATGAACAGCAGTTTAAAAACTCTAAATCCTGTTTTTCTCATTGATCAAACAGAAAATAATTACCGAAAATTAAAGGTCAAGCGCTTACAACTCGAGAAATCGGCGCAATTATAGCGCGAGCTTATACAACTCGTACATGAACTCGGCAATCCAAATGCTTAAAGCAATTCAAACGCTTAAAATCTGCTCCCCGAATAGGTAAACAAATCGCTCTAACCGAATATTCAAATACAAGCAGTTTCTACAATTCATGCTATTAATTTCGGCGGCGCAAAGGCATAAAAAATCGCTTTCCAAAGGGTAAGCAAACGACTCTAACCGAAAATTCAAGCACGAACAGTTTAAAAAATGTTCAAACACAACACGCTTTAGAATCCGTCGTCTCTACAATGATTACTTTTCACAATGATTACTTCGATTGCCGAAAGTTCTACAATGCGAGACGGCGGAAACTAAAGCATGAATAGTTTAAAACTATTTCGCGTTTTTGTCAGTTAATTTAGCAACCCGCTCTTCCATGATTTTTCCGGGTTTAAATGTAACCACAAACTTCTCCTTGACGAAAACCTTTTCGCCTGTTTTCGGATTTCGCGCTTTTCTTGCAGCACGACGTTTTACCTCAAACACTCCGAAATTACGAAGCTCAATTCGTTTCTCTTCAACAATCGTCTCAACAATTGCGTCGAATGTCTTTTGGACAATTTCTTTTGTTTGCAATTGCGTCAGATCAAGTTTTTCAGCAATTGAACGAACAATATCTTTTTTTGTCATGTATCACATCTCCTCTAATTTGAAATTGGGATAAAATTTACCGTCATCAAACAAAACAAAAGGTTTTGAACTGATAACCGTAAATAACGGACTAAAATTTACACCGATTTACGGCACACACTATTTTTGGAGAACGCCCCAAAAATTCACATCTTTTTCCTTACTTTTGAACATACAAGTATTCCGCCAGTTGACGAAAAACGAAATTACGTTTGATTAACATTTAAGTACAAATTACGTCTATTTTTTATCCTTCGTGCCTATCATCCAGTAAAGCAACGGAGCGCAAACGCCTATTGTACTATACGTTCCAAACGCAACACCTACGCACATTGCGAATGCAAAAGTATGTATTCCTTGACCGCCCAAGAAGTAAAGAATTAACGTTACAAAAAACGTGGTAAGCGAAGTCAACACGGTTCTTGACAACGTTTGATTGACGGCAGCGTTTATCATTTTGTCCGTGAGTATAGGCGACTTTCCTCGATTTTCACGAATCCGATCAAAGAGTATGATAGTGTCATTGATCGAATAAGCAATAATCGTTAAAAACGCCGCAACTACAGCTAGACTAATTTTAAATTCGCTGACCTGCACAATCGAAAGCCAATTCGCTACCCACGCGCTAACAGCAATCAGACCAAGAGCAACAACGACGTCATGCACCAACCCAATCGCCGCTGCAAAACCATACGCAAGACTCTTAAATCTGAATCTCATATAAATTATAATTCCAATAAGACTAGCAAGGATCGCAAGTCCGCCGGATACGCGAGTATCGCCGGCTACGGACGAGCCTACAGTCGTTGACGTCGGAAATTCCGGCGTCGATTCTTGTAATGATTTTATCGATCCAAGCACAAATTCAACCTCCTCTGTTGTCGTGTAAGCTGTCATATCCCACTCGGCAATTGGTTTGGTCTTATTTTGTGAATTATAATCTTTAGAAGACAATTCGTAACGAAAAGTATTTGCTATCTGTTTATCTCGCGCCGCCCCCTTAGACGCTTCATCTATTACAGATTTAAGCGAATCAAGGTTAATTGCGGGGCTGGATTTTATTTTTATGTCGAGTTTATTTTCCGTATTACCTGCCACTTTGTTTATCGTATAATCGAACTTACAGAACAGTAGATTATCTTTGAATATTTCTTTGATAGTTTCGCGAACCACATTAAGATATTCATCTGCCGTGATATTATTATCTTTTATTCGCGGCGTTGGAATTGTAATTATGTAGCGAGTATTTGCCGCAACAGCTTCAGTGCCGAATGCCGTGCCGGATTCCTGCACAATTTGTACTGACGAATCGCCTAATTTTTTAAGCGGGTCGGAATTATTCTTATTATTCTCGTCGAGTTTGCTGCGGACTTCTTCGATTTTGAGAGGTTTCTCAAACAAGACTTCAAGCGACACTCCACCTACAAAGTCAATATCTAAAATCGACGCGCCGCGAATTGCCGTCAATGCCAGTGCCGCTATTGAGATCACAATTGAGAATGTTATTGTAGCGACTCTCGCGTCCATAAAGTTAATATTCGGACGTTTGAATAATTGCAACATTGAGAAGGTCGCTATTGTCTTTTGAGCTTCAAGTACGTCCATTATTACTTTAGCGCAAAAGATCGCCGTAAACATACTTAAGATTATGCCTAATATTAAGGTGATTGCGAATCCTTTGACTTGTTCTGTTCCGATTGCGTATAAAATTAAGCCGACTAGAATTGACGTAATATTTGAATCTAAAATTGCCGACAGCGCTTTATTGTAAGCGTTTCGTATTGCCAGTCGAAGTGATGATCCTCCGGCTAATTCTTCGCGTAATCGTTCATAAATTAGGATATTTGCGTCAACTGCCATACCGATTGTTAAGACTATTCCGGCGAGTCCGGGCAAGGTAAACGGAGCTTTGAGCGTTATCATTATTGCTACGAGCAACGCGAGGTTTGTGATGACGCAGAAACATGCAATGATTCCGGCTAGGTGATAGTAAAACAGCATGAACAAAAGCACGATAATTGCCGATCCGATTAACGCGATTTTTCCTTTACGGATTGTATCTTCTCCGAGTGTTGAGCCGATTAGCAATTTGCTTTCTGGTTCTTTGCTTAATTCGACCGGCAGCGCGCCGGCGTCGAGTATTCGGATTAAATCTTCGATATCGTTTTCGAGAGTTTTCATACCGTCTTTACCGGTGCGCGGGTTGAACGAGATGATACCGTGATCGGAGATTGGGTTTTCTATTGTTGGCGCGGAGTATAGTTGTTCGTTGAGGATAATTCCGAGATGTCGTAATCGATTGGGTTGAGCTGGGTCTTTTCTATTATTTGTTGTTAGGCGTCCGAATTTAGCTGCGCCGACGTTATTGAAGCTGAAAGTTACACCCGGTTTGATTCCTTCGTTTCCTCTTCCGACGTTTATTAAGTATGCGCCGGTTACGTCTTCTCCGTCGTTGCAGAGTACGAGGACTTCGAGTTTTTCGTTTCGTTCACGGGTTAGAAATTCGGGCGAGCGGAATTGAGCTTCTTCTCCTTCGTACACGGGAAACCATTGAGCGAGTATATTTCCTTGTGCGTTTCGGATTTCGCCGATTTGGGTATTTATTGTAGGTTCTGCTAGTGAAATTATGTGTGCGTCTTGTGCGTATAATCGCGATGCAACGATACGAAATACTAGTGCGCCGGATTCGCTAATTATTTTTTGGATTCGTTGTACTTCCGCGTCTTCTGCACGTGGGATGATGACTTGGATACGCGAGCTTCCGACTGGCGTGATAGAGATTTCGCGTTGACCTCCCGGATTGATACGAGTTGAAATAGCTCTAATTAGTTTATTCATTTTTTCAGTAGAAATCTGACCGCTAGCGTCTCGGACGTTTTCGTTGGAAACGCTTTGAGGAATATCGTAAACTAGCACGACTCCGCCGCTCAAATCGATTCCGAGCATCATTCGATCCCAGCTTGTGATTGCGGCAGTGATTCCGCCGACGAATGCTAATATCGTGATACATATTTTGAAACCGTATTCGTTTGGCATTTTACATTTCTTTGCGGTCAAGTTACCGAGCGAGAAGCAGACTAATATGATTAACGCGAATATTACAACATTGAAAAGCGTTGAGCGGAAGTTTTTCCGCCATTGTGCGTTTGCGGCTTCTTTTTCGGCGTTTTGTTTATCGTCGTGATCGCGGGCGTGATCGTGATCATGTTCGTGTTCGTGAGATTTAACTTCTGCGTTGAAAGGATCGACGTTTGGCGCTGATGGAGTTGGTTCTGATGGGATTGGCGTTGTGATTGTTGGCGAGCTAGGAAAAACGACTGTTGCATTGTTATCGGCAGACTTATTTTCCGGCGTTACGGATGATTTTGTTTCCGTTTGAGAGTCGTTTTTCGTTTCAGCTTTAGGTTGAGTTTCCGACTTAGACTCTGGTTGAGAAATCGGTTGAGTTGGAGTTTCCGATTTAGACTCTGGTTGAGCTGGAGACTCCGATTTAGACTCTGGTTGCGGAGAAGTTGATTGGTTTGATACGGCGTTATTAGTCGTATTGTTGGATTTTGATTCAACTGGATTTTCGGGGTTAGTTTTTTCGTCTGGTTTTGTTGAATCTGGCGCAGTTGCAGAGACGTTGTCCTGAACTAAAACCGTTGTGTTTGACCGCAAACTTTGCGTGAGAATTAAGGCTACTGCAATAACGACAATCGTGAAATTGACAATTCGGGGCATTTTGATTTTGTGTTGTGAAAAGGGTGGTTAAGGATTCACGTTTAATTTTTTTGTCAAAAGATTTTTTTGCGAGTTTACGTAAAAAATTTCTTTTAGGTTTTAAGTTGACAAAATATAATCGTGCGTTGTTTTTTAAGTTAAAATTGGTTTAAGTTTGTTTAAGTTGCAAGTTTGTTTTAATTGTTACGATAATTTATCTAGGTTGTTAATGTACGGTTATGTTTTTTTGTCGAGGTGATAATCTGATTTGTTTATTTGAGTTAGTAATCATCGATTTTGGGCGATCTGTTTGGGCGATCTGATTGATCAATTTGATCAATAGTTTTGTCTATACCGAATAATTACAAAGTTAAGCATTCATGATTTGCGGTTGTTGAAATTTTTTTATTTTTGTTCTTTATCGATTTTTCCTTGAATTGCGTGTAGAACGAATTTAATTTTTGTTCCGTTTGATTCATCGACTTTTAGAACGATTTCGTTTTTTTCTTTATCGACTGAGTGAATGATTCCGACTATTCCTCCGACGGTATAGACTTTATCGTTTTGTTTTAGGGATTCGATAAGTTTTCGCGCGGTTTCGTCTTGACGTTGTTGGGGTCTGATTATGAAGAACCACATGACGACAAGTATTACGCCGAATATTACGAACATGGGGAGGAAGCTATTTTCTTGTTGTGGGGCGTTTCCTTGTTGTGCCGCTTGTGCGAAAATCGCGAGCGTATCAGAAAAAATTAAATTCATCTGTAACTTTACCTTTATTTTTTGTTACGATAATTATTTGTTTGTTAATTAAATTATCTGGTTGACAATTTCTTTTGTTGTTGAAAGTAAATTTTAATTCTTAATTTTGAATTTGAAAATTCTCTTTATGACTTTAGTTTTTTATTGACTGATTGAATCAACAGGATCAAGTATAACCGACAACGACCCTTATGACAACCGGTACCCTTTTTTGTCTTTTTTTGAGTTATATTTGAGTCATAGGGAACATCTAAAAACCTCATGTAAAATTTATTTTTATTAGGAACGCGGTCGTCTCGACCGCATATTTAGGCGTTTGTCATGCAGGCGGGACGCCCGCGTTCCTAATAAAATTAGTTTTTA
>JAITAZ010000301.1 GCA_031283825.1 Planctomycetaceae bacterium
TCGAATTATACTTTTGATTAATTGAATGAATAACGTCGGACGTAAACATACGGGAATAATATCAAAAAACAAAAATATAAAAAAGACCAATTGATCAACTTATTTTCGCGCGCTGCCTAAGTCCCCTTTGTCCCCATCGTCCCCAATGTCCCCCTTAAAATAATATGGTTTTTTAAGGGGACATTGTGAACAAGATAATTTAAAATCTGAGATTAGAGACTCCAAAAATAAAACAAATTTTCTCTTAACCAAAAAACATAATTCCGAATTTTGAATTTAAAATTATTTGAAATCGAAATCTTCTGCTACAGGTAAATCTTCGATTGAGTCTAGTTGGAATAGGTCTAGAAATCTTTGAGTTGTTTTGTATAGAATTTTTTTCTTTTTGTTTTTTATTTCGTTTTCCATTTGGATTAAACCTCTTCTTACTAGTTGCGAGATTAAACTCGACGACGGTTGTTTTCTCAAGTTTTGAATTTCTTCCGCCGTGATTGGTTGCTTGTACGCGATAATTGCTAGAATGTCAATTGCGCCTTGCGATAGTCTTGCCTCTCGAATTTTGCCGTAAAATTTTTCTTGAATTGACGTGAATTCTTCGCGTAAAACCATTCTGTAACCTCCGGCGTCCTCGATAATTTTATATGGCGTTCTTAAAGAATCGTATTTTTCGTTTAACGTTTTAACTGCCTCGTCTATTTCTTGCGGTTGAACGTTTCTCATTTTTTCTGCCGCGCGCGATGCAGTAATCGGCTTATTCTCTCGATCTCCGACAAATAACATTGCCTCAAAAATCAATTCTGGACTAACCGGAATCGTAATCTCTTCAACGTCTATTTCCCCAACTGTCTGCTCTAAAATCTCATCTTGTTCGATCTCTGATTCTTCGCCGATATTGTCGTTATCTGTGTCGTAAATTTCAGATGGAAAATCAACTGTAATTTCTTTATCTCTATTTTCCAATAAATCGGCGGCAGATTCTTTAGTAAATTCGGCGATAGATTTTTCAACTTCGTCCGAGTCGAAAGTATCTTGAGAATCGTCGTTGTCGGCAATTCTGATTTCAGCAGATTTTCTTTGCCCTGATACATTAGCTTTAACCGATAAAAACACGTCCCGCAAGGACTCTAAAGAAAAAATCTGTTCGGTTTCGTTTTCTTCGGCGATTTCTTCAACGTAGTATTTCGCGCCAAGTTTACGGGACATCTCGGTTGACAGATTCGACGTTTTATCGCGAATGGTTTTATCCGTATTTTTAGCTCTCGACGAATTAACCGAATTATCAGAATCGTCGGATAAATCCGTATTATTGGTCAAAGTAAAAATTTTTTTGTCGTTTTTTTTCGCCGACATTTGATTACCTCGCTGGTAAAATTTTATTTGAGTAGATATAATCACACGCAAATTCGACAATGAATTTTCGACTCAATTCAATTGCACAAATGAATCGTCTGAATCGAGAGTTTAATTTTAACGAAAAATATAAACAATACAATTTATTGTAACAATAATTCGGACGAGTTAAATTCCGGCGAGTTAAATTTCGGCAAGATTAAATTGTGAATTGGTGTCGTTTGTTTCTTGTTGTCAGAATTTCGTGAGTATGAAAATTTATAATTAACTCGCATTATAATTTCGGCGGCGTAATTTACAGAGTAAACAGAGTAAGTTGAAACGATAACTTGCAGGTCGTTGAAAATTTGAGTGCGGACGGTTCAAAAAACAAGAGGAAATCAAAATGTCAATTGGACAACCATCGCCACAAAATAAGGTAACAGCCACAGAGCTTAATAAGTTAAACGAATCAATAGAGCAGATGACGGTCGAGAATGAAGATACGTTGAAAAATATGTATCTTACGTTTCGACTAGGCAAAGAGGATTATGGTATAGAAATCCGTTATGTTACGGAGATAGTTGGGATGCAGAAGATAACGGAGGTTCCAGACATGCCGGGGTTTGTCAAAGGTGTTGTGAACTTGCGCGGGCAAGTGATACCGGTGTTGGACATGCGTTTAAGATTCAACATGGAGCCGCGCGATTATGACGAAAGAACGTGTATTATAGTTGTAAATATAGGCGGTTCTCAAGTTGGGCTAGTTGTTGATACGGTCAACGAGGTGCGTAATATAGACGACGAGCAGATTTCGCCGCCGCCAAAAACAGGCGGAGCTGCCAGTGCTCAATATATTCAGGGGATGGGCAAGGTTGGCGAAGATGTAATCATTTTGTTGGAGGGTCAACGCCTACTACACGAACACGAAGCCGCCGCTTTCACAATGGAATAAAATTACAAAAAAACGTAAAAGAAATTTTTTGTAACAATTATATTCAAAGCTAAAAACAACCAACCTAAAATGAGGTTTGCTGTTATACCGTGAACGGTAACAAATGGTTCTTGAAAGAGAATAAAAGCCAATGGTATTTTTTTTAGTTACTCATGTTACACAGTATTTGTCCATCAGTAGGCGTTTATTGATCAGATAGGCGGTAATAGATCAGGTAGGCGGTAATAGATCAGGTAGGCGACCTTTCGCCGAAAGGTCGCGTTGCCGAAGGCAACGATAAAAAGGATTCGACAATATAATTAAAATCAATTCAGATTTACCGTCGGCTAACGCCGACGCGACCTTTCGGCGAAAGGTCGCCTACCTGATCTATTACCGCCTACCTGATCTATTACCGCCTACCTGATCTATTACCGCCTACCTGATCTAT
>JAITAZ010000323.1 GCA_031283825.1 Planctomycetaceae bacterium
TTCCTGTCAAATTAGTTTTTAGAAGTTGCCAATAGAAAATGTTATGTCAAAATCTACGTCATCAAAAATATCGCCCATAAAAATTTTTAACAAATAGTTACAAAAAAATGAACAATCAATCAGAAATAATTATTTACCAAACCGAAGACGGTCATACTAAAATTGACGTCCGAATGGAAAACGAAACCGTTTGGTTGTCGCTAGACAAAATGGCAGAACTATTTCAACGCGATAAATCAACCGTTTCTCGTCATATCAAAAACGTTTTTGAAGAAGGCGAACTTGATCAAAATTCAACTGTTGCAAATTTTGCAACAGTTCAAACGGAAGGAAATCGCCAAGTAGAAAGATTTATAGAATACTATAATCTCGACGTTATAATTTCAGTCGGTTATCGTGTTAAGTCGTTGCGAGGAACGCAATTTCGGCGTTGGGCTGGCAGCGTGTTGAAGGAATACATTATCAAAGGTTTCGCGATGAACGACGACTTGCTCAAACGCGCCGGCGGAGGTAATTATTGGCGCGAGTTGTTAGAACGTATTCGCGATATTCGTTCTTCGGAAAAAGTATTTTATCGTCAGATTCTTGATTTATACGCAACAAGTGTAGATTACGATCCGCGATCTGCCGAGTCTCAACAGTTTTTCAAAATTGTGCAAAACAAAATCCATTATGCGGCACATGGACACACGGCGGCGGAAATTATTGCAGAACGCGCCAACGCCGAATTGCCTTTTATGGGAATGGTTGCATTTGAAGGAAAAAAACCAACAAAAAACGATATAGCCATTGCGAAAAACTATCTTGACGAAACGGAACTTGCGATGCTTAATCGTATGGTTTCGGCGTTTTTCGATTTGGCGGAACTTCGCGCAATGCAACGAGTTCCGATGTACATGAAAGATTGGCTCGCCGAACTCGACGATTTCGCCCAACGTTACGGCAAAGGAATTTTGACCGACAGCGGCAAAATAAGTCATAAAACCGCGTTGCAAAAAGCAGAGCAAGAATACGAAAAATACCGCCAAAAAACAATCAACGAACTCACACAAGTAGAACGCGACTTCTTGGAAACTATAAAACAAACTCAAAAAAAATTAGAAAAGAAATAAAAATCATGGACAAAAATAATTGGTAATATATCAGTGGAATATGTGTTTTCTAAATTATTATTGTCAAGACAAAAAATGACGAACCTTATTTCTCCAACGAAACAACATTAGTAGCCAAAGAATGCACCACACGCCAACCTTATTACCTTATTAAAAAACAAACCGCTGATAATTAAGATTGTTTTGTCAGGAAAAAATAAGGTAAAAATAAGGTTGTCAAAAATAAACCTAAAATCGTTAAAAAATATTCCGCTGGTATATTACATTTTATTTAATCCTGCAACCAGTCGTAGTTTTTTTAAGGGACGATAGGGACATTAGGGACAGAAGGGACGTTTTGGTTAAATCTAATTTAACAGACTCAAGAACAATATCTTTGAGTCTTTAATTTCCGATTTTAAACAACGACGTCCCTAAAGTCCCTTCTGTCCCTAAAAAATTTCTACTGATATATTATAAAAATTCAAATGAATTTTTATAACTGCTCATAGTAAATTCTATTTCTCGACTCTTTTCTCAGCTGCATCCCATGCTTTTTCCGCAGTTATGACATAAATAACAATTGCCGCTTCTCACGCTTATTGCTCCGCACGCGTCGCATAATGGGGCATCGCTCTGGAACGATGCGTATTGCTCCTCCGCAGTTAAAAAATTAACGCCAGAACCAACAACCGCATTACTCGCCGACATTACATTGCTCGCCGAAATCGCACTCGCCGCTGTCGCTGCACCGCCAACCGCTACCGTCGCATTCACTAATGCCTTTGTAAGATGAGGAGAAATCCGATTCGTCGTTGACGAAGTTTGCATCGACGCTATCGGTGGAATCGCTAACGCCGACACTTGCTGCCCAGAAACATGTTGAGAAAACCTCGCTTGAACAACCGACGTCAACTCCGACCTCGCATCAGACTTGCCCGAAACTCCACAACGCCGCTCACGAACATTGTCCTCAGACGATAACCCCAAATCAACCGACGAAACATAATTTAACCCCCGTCCCAATTTACTATCCCGCTCACCATAACCCGATAAATTCTCCACCGAATTATTAACTACATCTTTCACATTATTTACATTATTCACGCTATTAACATTATTAACATTATTAACATTATTAACGCTACTCGCATTATTCACGCTATTAACATTATTCACACTATTAACGCTACTCGCATTATTAACTCCACCGCCCTTAACCGAATTGGCATAAATCTGAACATGATGATTTTGATAATCCCGATTGTGATTATGATTGTGATTGTGATCCGAATTTTGATTCTGCGGGTCCTGTTGAACCGACGGCATCTCCGGCAAAAATGTTCGACCAAGCCAGCGGAAAATATAATCAACCAGACTCTTCGCTATCGGAATATCTGGATTCTTTGTCATTCCCATCGGCTCAAATCTCGTATGCGAAAATTTCTCAACATAAACATTCAACGGAACGCCATATTGAAGACTCATCGAAATCGCCGTCCCAAAACAATCCATCAAACCGCCAATCGTACTGCCCTCTTTCGCCATCGTAATAAACAACTCGCCAACTCGACCATCAGGATAAAGTCCAACCGTAATGTATCCCTCATGCCCCGACACATTAAATTTATGCGTGATCGATTGCCGCGTGTCAGGCAACCTCTCACGCCTCGGACCCGAAACAATCCGCTTTTTCTTTCGCGAATCAACCAACAGACTCGACTCCGAATCCATCGTCGAATCCGCCGCCGCCTCCGACTCTTTCGCCTTTGAACTCTCGCTCGAAGTCGATAACGGTTGCGCGCCCTTCGAACCATCGCGATAAACCGCAATCGCCTTCAATCCTAACTCCCAACCCAACATGTAAGCGTCGGCAATATCTTTAACCGTCGCTGAATTCGGCATGTTTACAGTCTTTGAAATCGCGCCGGAAATAAAAGGTTGCGCCGCCGCCATCATTCTCACATGAGCCTCCCACGAAATACATCTGTCCGACCCTGGCGACGGAAACGCACAATCAAACACCGGCAAATGCGCCTCCAACAAATGAGGCGTGCCATTCATCGATCCCTTGTCCTCAATGTATTGAACAATCTCGTCAACTTGCTCGCCGCTATAACCTAACGTCCGCAACGCAAGAGGAACAGTTCGATTGACAATCTTCAAATTTCCGCCGCCCGCAAGTTGCTTAAACTTTACAATTGCAATGTCCGGCTCAATTCCTGTCGTGTCGCAATCCATCATGAAACTAATCGTTCCCGTCGGCGCAAGCACCGTCGTTTGAGCATTGCGAAACCCGACCCGACTTCCGGCATTGCGAACTTCATCCCACAAAATTTGAGCGCGCTTTTTCAGATAATTCGGCGCGCCAGAAATATTATTTACCTCGTTCCAATGCATGTCGATTACTTTCAACATCGACTCGCGATTCAAATTGAAAGCGTCAAACGTGCCGACAATTCCAGCAAGTTCCGCGCTTGTTTTATACGCCGCACCCGTCATCAGAGCTGTAATCGCACTGCATAAACCTCGCGATTCGTCCGAATCATAGGGCAAACCAAGACTCATTATCAAACTGCCAAGATTCGAATAACCTAAACCAATCGCCCTAAATTTATGACTATTCTCCGCGATTTTTTTAATCGGATAACTCGCACGGTCAACAATAATTTCCTGCGCGATAAAAAAGATTCGACACGCTTGAATAAATCGTTCAGCTTCAAACGTGCCGTCGTCGTTGCGGAATTTCATCAAGTTGATACTAGCAAGATTACATGCCGTGTCGTCTAAACTCATGTACTCGCTGCACGGATTCGACGCATTTATACGACCGGAATTCGGCGTCGTGTGCCAGTTGTTTATTATCGTGTCAAACTGAACTCCCGGATCGCCGCACGCCCACGCCGTACTCGCGATTTTGTCAAACACGTCGCGAGCCGGATACTCCAAACCTTTTTGATTCGGATTCGTTACCCATCGCGTTGACCAAATCTCATTCGCCTTGACCGCTTTCATAAAATCGTCCGTCAATCGAACCGAAAGATTCGCATTCTGGAACAACACCGAAGAATACGCGTCTTCGTAAGACAATCCATGTTCCATTAGAATTTTCGCTTTTTTCTCCTCGCGAAATTTACAATCGATAAAGTCCATTATGTCGGGATGAGTAACTTTTAGAGATTGCATTTTTGCGGCGCGGCGAGTTTTTCCTCCGCTTTTAACGACTGCCGCGATTTGGTCGTAAACTCGCATGAAAGATAGAGGTCCCGAAGGTTTTCCTCCTCCGGTGAGTTTTTCGGTGCTTGAACGAATCGTAGATAAATCTGTTCCTGTTCCGCTGCCGAATTTGAATAACATTGCTTCGCTTCGAGCTAAGTCCATGATCGCTTCCATGTTGTCCTCGACGCTCTGAATGAAACACGCGGACGCTTGAGGATATTGATAAGGATTTTCGGGTTGTGTTGCTTCACCTTTTTTTTCGTCCCAGTGCCAAGTGCATTTTGCGCCTTTGATTCCGTATTGAGAATAAAGTCCGACATTAAACCAAACGGGAGAATTAAACGAACCATATTGATTTAACAACAACCAAGTGAGTTCGCGATAATAAGTTTCGGCTTCCGCCGCAGTGGAGAAATATTTGTCAGCGAGTCCCCAGTCGGCGATAGTTCGGCTAACGCGATGTATAAGCTGACGAATACTTTTTTCGCGATTTGGAGTATCGGGTTCGCCGTAAAAATATTTACTCGCGACAACATTGACAGACAATTGACTCCAAGTATCAGGAAATTCGCAATCATCTTGTTCGAAAAACACCGAGCCGGTATCGCTTTTTATTGTTGCCGTTCTTTTTGCCCAATTGACCGATTCAAACGGGTCAGAAATATTATCTGGACAAAAAAACGACTCAACTTTAAGACCGACAAAATTATTTTCCGTCAATCTATTAACGGAATCATTCATTATGCCGCCATTTGACGCGGACGTATTTAGCAAAGTATCCATACTAAAAAAGAGTGGTTAGAGTGGTTGAAAAAAATAAAGTTAAATAATTAATCTGGTTCGTTGCTGTGATTGTGAAAAGTCCGTGTAATATTCGGGTAATATCCGGCGGATAATTTCTGATCGGCTAGGCGATGTTTCGGTTGAAACGTTGCCAAGCGGATCGAGCGTTGATTATCTATTATCTTATTGAATAATTACATTGATTCAGACATAAATCAAGCATGAACGGTTTTAATCTGTGTACAAAGAGACAATCACTACATATAGTAGTATATTGTCTCGACAACATACAACATATTCCGTATGCCGTTTACGAAGGGTGAAATCATACCGTGATAAACTATCGTGCAAAGAGGGGGGGATC
>JAITAZ010000402.1 GCA_031283825.1 Planctomycetaceae bacterium
GAAACGGAAGAACAAACGAACTCGAACTAGTCGCCGAATACAAAATTCGCGGATTCCTAAACGACTTCAACCCTCTACTCGCAATCAAAGACGCTTCACTAGGATTGCCAATGTTCCTCGCCGGAAAACTACACCTAAAAATCGGCTCACCCGTAAAAAATAAAGCCCTCGTAAAACGTATCTTCAAAAAATGCTCAAATAAATAAAAATAAAATTTGATAGCATATTCAATAATAAAATTACAACCTCATGTTACGCAGTAGTTGTCCGTCAGTAGGCGTTTATTGATCAGATAGGCGGTATCAGATAGGCGGTATCAGATAGGCGGTAATAGATCAGGTAGGCTACCTTTCGCCGAAAGGTCGCGTCGGCGTTAGCCGACGGTAAAGTTGAATTGATTTTAATTATTGTCGAATCCATTTTATTGTTGCCTTCGGCAACGCGACCTTTCGGCGAAAGGTTGCGAACCTACGGTCGCCTACCTGATTGGCAAAAGTATCTACACAAGTTTTAATTGGTCTTGTTTGAAATTTTATTATTTGTTATTATATGTAGTATGTATTACCAATCCCCCTAATACTGCTTGCGCCTTTTTTAAAAAAGCTCTTAACGTGTTATTTTAAAGGGACTTATAGCTCAATATTACTCGACTTCTACACATTACGAAACGGAAATTTGCAAAATATTATTGAAACCATATTTATGAAACCATTGATTTTTCAGCATATCGTTTTTTAGAACGATTTTAGAATTACAAAATTTTGATACGAAAATATAGTAAAATCGAGCAATTTCAATACTTCAAGTTTTTCAAAACAATGGGTTGTGAACTTTTTAAAAAAGGCGCAAGCAGTATTAGGGTGTTGGGTTTTTTTTCTTGTGAAAGATTACAAAAAAAAACAGTCTGTCCTTTATGTCCCCTTTGTCCACAAAGTCCTCTAAAAAAATACCTTTTTATTGCTCAAATAATTTTGCAGAGGCTTTATTATTAGGCGTCGATTGAGAGCGAATAATTTCCGACGGTAGAACAGGCGAATTGGTCAGACGGAAAATTCTGCGATCAGTTGGAATAAATAATCGTTGTTCAGAATCTACATCGTCTGAAATTTGATCTGTAACGTTATCGCGTACAATTTCTTTAACCGAGTCTAAAATTGAATTGACACCGTTATTATTGATTGCGTTACTAATCGAGGAAATTTTACTAGATTCTGATTCTGATTTTGGTTTTAGTTCGTCTTTGTTTTTGTCGTCTTTTTCATTTTCATTTTCATTTTCGGACTCTGTATCGTTTGAGTTATTTTTCCATTTATTCCACCATTTGTAGATTCCGTCGATTAGAGAAACGGCTTCTTTGCTGTTTTCGATTTTGCTTTCAATATTGTTACGAATATTCTGCACGTTGTCGAAAACCGTATCGAGCGAGATTTCTGGCAGTTGTAAATTATCGTTTTCTCGTTCAACAAATTGACCCTCGACTTGTTCATTAAAGAGTTCAATTTGAGTCTTCAACATTTTACAAGATTCGTCAGGAATTATCACTCCGACTTTTACAATTAATTGCGAAATCATTTTTCCGCTTTTTGATTCTAAAACTAATTGTCTGCTTTTTTCCGTTAACATTGCCGCAAAAAAAGTAATAATCATGCAGATCAATAATCCTTTTACGATTCCAAGCGTCAATCCTAATACGCGGTCGTATTTGGCAAGATGAAATTTATTCACAAACTTTTTTATCGCCGAATGCACGAATCGAATTACAATTATCGTAACAATAAATAAAATAATCATCGCTCCAATATTATTCCAAGGAATTTCTGCCGGAATATACGGAGACAACAAAAAATAAAATCTAGACGAAACTAACCAACTAATAATATACGACCCAACAGAAATCACCTGAGAAATCATCCCAGAAATAAATCCGCGAATCGCGAATAAAAAAAGAATCAACAATATTGCTACGTCAAAAATTGTCATCGTAAACCTCGACCATTATTAAATGATAAAATTCGTAAATACTAATTCCATTATGTTTTGCATTTAAATTTAACGCAAAAAACATAATTCAGCAAAAATATCGTTACAAAAATTCCGCTGGAATATTCCTTAAAAAATTGTAATCGTTCACGGTTTTTAAATTCCGAATTAAAAAAAACATGAACGGTTACAAAAAAATTTTCTCGATTTTGAAATATTATTGTACTTTTACATAATTTTGCTCTTTTCTCCAAGAGCAATTTTTTGTATTCTACGTGAAAATTTCAACAATAACGAAAATTCAAGCGTGAATAGTTTAAAATTTTGCAATACGCCGATGAAAAATTTGTTTTATCCCTTGAGTCGCCAATCCTAGATTTCATGTTAGTTTGTCCCTTATGTCTCAATCGTCCCATTTGTCCCCTAAAAAAACTGATATATTACAAATATATTACAATATATTACAAAAAATTTCGTTTTTAATTTTACATATTTTATTGTTTTGGGTAATTTTAATCAACACATAACTTGCAGTACATTGACCGGCGTAGTAATTGGCGCGGGCGTATATTACGCTGGATATTCGGCGTCGGTTGGTTTACTTTCCGCCGGACTTTGCAGCATGGCGGGAATGTTGCCGGATATTGACAGCAGTTCAAGCCGGTCGTTTCAAGAGTGCATTTATTTCGCCGCCGGACTTTGCGCGGTTATGATTGTTGAACGGACGCGATTTTTCGGATTCGACCACAACACAATAATTTTAAGCGGCGCAATCGCGTTTTTATTTGTGCGATTTGCTATCGGAGGATTGGTAAAAAAACTTACCGTACATCGCGGAATGTTCCACAGCGTGCCGGCGGCAATTCTAGCCGGAGAACTGGTCTTTTGCTTGACTTCAGGCGAATTCGGTGAACGAATCGTTAAAAGTTTTGCAATTGTCGCCGGTTATTTATCGCACTTAATTTTAGACGAAATTTGCAGTATTGACCACACGGGAAGAAAAATTAAATTGAAACAATCATTCGGCACGGCGTTAAAATTCTACGATTCGAAACATATTTTTACGGTGATGATACTTTATCTTTTGGTGTTTTTTATCGGCGCTGGAACAATACGCAATACTGATTTTATGATCGCCGCCGAACAAAGCAACAACGAAATAAATACCGACTCTAACTCGCAAAATAACACCGAACAAAACGCCGTTCAAAAACAATCCGAAAATAATACAATTCGAAATTCTATTCGCAGTTTGTTGCGTTATCTTGCAGGATTCGAGAATAAACGTTATTCAGACAAAAATCAAAACGGACAAAAATTCGCCCGCCGAAAAAATTCCGACCCAAAAAATAAATCGACAGATTCAACAACTATGCCGACAGATTCAACGACACAAATGACAATGTCATCAACTTCGACGATGTCAACGTTAACGGCTGCGGCGTCGATACCTCTTTCGCCGGAGTTATTAAAGCCGCCGGAGAATCTTGAATCGCAAAATTCCGACTCGCAGATTTTCACGCAATATCGTCGTCGGCGTAATGGTCAATCGATTACGTTTCAGTCAGAGCGGTTGTCAGACGAGCAAAGCGGCGTCGTTAAGTCGTCGTCGGATTTATTGCCGGTAATTATTCCGAGCGAGGACAATAATATTTCCGATACGAATTATATCGACGGTGAATTAACGCCGTTAGAAATTATTGATCAAAAAATTCCGTTTCGTCAAAATTTGATTTTACCAAACCGGTCTCCTGCTCCGCTTAACCGAATGAATTGAGATAAATTTTTACATAGAACTTTAACGGATTTTAGCTAAATCATTGATTTCAAGCTATCATGTCCCTTTTGTCCCCTTTAGCATAATTCTTGAAATGGAATAAATGTCAACAAACTTTTTAACGGAACGAAATCGGCGTTGTTGTTTAAAATTTATTTATTGAGCGTTAATTTGATTCATTGTTATCGAGTCGAATATTTACAAGATTTGTTGTGTTGTTATAATTTCGCGGTTGTTAATTTATTTTTTTCCTATAAGCTGCGTAGAGTGAAATTCCTTTCCCTAATATAACTGTTACAACTAATACAAAACTACTATAAATGAATAGATAATTTATTTTTTTTCCCTTATTTTTGGGGCGGGTATTTTACTTATGGTTTTGTCTGTTATAATTTGTCTCTCTTTGAGCGTGGTTCGGTAGAGTTGTTTATTGAATAGTAGAGTACAAGTTTAAAAGAAGAAAATTTCTAGTAACGCAAATTTTTATTAACCGCAGAGTTTATAGAGTTATCAGAGAAGAAAATTACGGTAGCCGCGTCCTGTTAGGGATGCAAGGTTGGTAGAAAGAATAAGTAATAAAAGCAATTGTCATGTAGTGATAAGATGTCGGCAATTGTGGTAGAAGTTAATGACAAATTAAAAGATTATGTTTTAGCAAGGGGCGGCAATAAATTTTGATTTAATAAAATTCGCTTACATTGCGTTTTTAGCGAGACGTGAATTTGTTAAAATTTTAGTTATTAGTTATTAGAAATTTCCAGAAGAATAATAAGGTTAAACAGATTGATGAGTACAAATCCTATTAACTATCCTTTCGTTCAGCGTCGTGGGATGAATCCGAATGCGGGCGGACCTCCGCCGGGCGTGGAGAGACGCACGTTTTCAAACTGTTATGATGGTCTTTCACCGGAGGCGCAACAATTGGCGGAGGCGATAGATCAGTATAAATTGCAGAATCGGCGTCGATTTATTACGTATGAGGAAATGTTAGCGGTGATTAAGTCGTTGGGATATCGCAATGACTGATTTCACGTAATTTATTGAGTCGTGTTTGATGATAGCGGTTGTGCGCGAGTTTGCGTAATTTATCGGCGTTATTTGTCGAAAATACCGATGTCGTTGGGCGGATTGTGAGAAAAATTGTAAGAAAAAATTGGGGTCATAGCTCAGTTGGGAGAGCGCCGCGTTTGCAATGCGGAGGTCGTCGGTTCGATCCCGTCTGACTCCACTGTTTTTTGGTAACCGTTCACGGATTTTTTTTCTTTTGAACGTGAACGGTTACCCAAAAAAATAATTCTACAGAATTGTTACAAAAAATGCTGAACCTTAACGCGATATTATTATTGTAGTTGAACCTATTGCATAAACTTTAGGGAAATTGGCAAATGCTCGGATTAAATATTTGCCGCGTAAATTTTGAGGAATTGGAATTTCTGTTTCAAAAATTCCTTCCGAATTTATTGGGATAATAAATCTTGAAATTACGTGTTGATTAGAAAGTTTATACTCGTTGTTGTCTGCTTCGCGAGTAGAAATATCGCAACTCGACATATTTTCTCTACGCAAAGAACGAATCGAAATTCTGTCCGGCGAAATCGAGAGATCGATCATTATAGTTTTGCCGACGGCGTCATAATTATCGTTACGAAAATTCAAATCATTCCGATTGTCTGGACGATGATTGGCTTGATCTAATTGCTCAATCTGCTTAAAAGTTTCAAGTTGAATTTTGCCGTTGATTTTTAGTTTCTCTCCCGATTTAATTCTCTGTTGCACGTCTAGCGAAATCGGAATCGATTGAGGAATAACAAGCAACGGATCGCCAAAAAGATGAATCTGTTCGATATGTTCTTCTAGTTGAAGATCAAGTTTAGTCGGAAAAGGATCGAGCCATTTTGCTATACCGGTAATATTTTCTCTAAATGCTTTTTGATCGGCGGAATTTAATCTGTCTGATTTTTGCGATTCGGAGAGATTATTTTTGGCGTCGTTTATTTTGGATTCTTTTATAATTGTTTGCATTCTTTTTTTTGTTTCAAAAATTATTGATCCGAGTAATATTTTTTCTGGTTTATTTTGACTTTTTATAAATTCGTCCAGACATTCCGTCCCGAAGACAGCTAGACCATAAGGCATAGCGGCTCGTGATGTTGCGATGACAGAGACTGCGCCGTTTTCTTGTAACAATAATTCTTCGGCGGTAGATTTTGTTCTAGCGTCGAGCGTTCCTCCGTAGCAGCAAAGCAACATCACGATGGGCAAAGAATTTTGACAATTTAAAATTGGAAAATTATTTTGATTGTCTGAATCTTCGCCTAATGTTTTAATATTTTCGCGAGGAGTTGATAGCGGTTGCAAGTTGCGATGTTGTCCGTGTCCGATATAAATCCAAAACAGCGGAGCGCGATTTAACGTATTCAAATATTCGTTACGAATATCAATTGGCGACGGACAAAAAGCGCTTTTCCAATTCGCGTGTAGAAAAGAAATTTCGTATGAAAGCGGCAGTTTTTTCATAAAGACATAACGACCTGCCGACTCGATTACCAAATCAATTAAAGGCGAAAAATTGCCGACTCCGGCAACTACCTGAATTTGCCGACGTTTCAGATCGGGTTTAATTTCCGTTTCGTAGCGAATAGTTTTTTTGATAATTGTATTGAGCGATTCGATAGAGTTGACAGGAAAACGTCCGACCGGACAATCGGGATAATTATCTTCATTGAAATCTGCGTACCAATCGTCGGAGGCGAGATGCGGATCGTTAGCAAATTCGTTGATTACACGGCAAGGTAATCGAGGCGATAAAATTACTCGTCCTCGATCTGATTCTGTTCTGACAACTGCGTTGCCGACAATCAAGATAGCGGCAATGTTAGAATTAACGTTAGAATTATTTGCGGCGTTAAAAATTCGATCTCTAATTTGTTGAGGCGAAATTGTTTCGTCTGCATTGATTAGGGTGATTCTGTAACCTTGATTTGAACGATATTTAATCCATTCTTGTATAGTGTCGTTAAAAATTTTCGGCGAAACGACAATAACATGTTTAGACGTATTTATCGTTTCAGCAAATGTTATTTCTAAACAAAAAACAATTGTCAAACACAAGCATAAAATAATACGGCAAAAAAATAATTTATTGTTATGAAAATTCATCGGATTTGTAATTGGAGGTTTTGTAAAATTGTAACCGTTCACGTTCAAAAGAAAATTTCCTTCGCCCCGAATGAGCAGCGGAGTTTTAACCCGCCGCAACGCGGTGGGGTATGATTTAAATGGGCTTATATACTTTTCACACTTTAAAATTCGGTTTTTTGAAATTTATTAAGACAAGTTTGAATTTAAAAATCCTGTTAATCTTGTTAATTCTGTCTAAAAACAAAAAACGAAATCTCAAGTGAG
>JAITAZ010000518.1 GCA_031283825.1 Planctomycetaceae bacterium
CTACCTGATCAATAAACGCCTAATGACGGACAAATACTGCGTAACATGAGTTCCTAATTTTCTGCAATTTTTCTGCGTTAAAATTTTTGTAACCGTTCACGGTTTTTTTATTTTGTAATCGAAAAAATAAAAAATTCCGTGAGCGGTTACATTTATTGCATGTCTTATCTTGTATATTATTTTTCTCGTGATATTATTTTGTCTCGTTTGTTTTTTGGTTGACTGTTATGAATTTTTTTATGGCAGTTATATCAAATTAAAAATTAACTCTAAACAATCTAATCAGGAGAATAATAAATGGGCAAAATTTTACTTGGAGTCAATATGGAATATGTTCGCTCAGAAGATAAACCATTTGAATGGGGCGTCGCTAAAGCGGCTGAACTCGGTTATGAATTTGTCGAACCAATGGTTCATTGGGGTCGCGAATTACTCAGTGAAGCCGGTTACTTTCATAGCGTCTCGATGCTCGATGATCCTTATCGTATTCGCCGGACTTGCGAAAAATATAACGTTAAACCTTCAGCGTTATCGGCGCATTGTCCGCTCTGCAAACCCGACGCTTCAACCGATTACTTAAAACAAGCCGTCAGATTCGCCGCCGAATGCGGCGCGCCAGTCGTTTGCACAGACGAAGGTCCAAAAACCGCATGGTCAACCGAAGAAGAAGATTTCGCGTTTATGAAATACGTTCTCAAAGAAGCGGCGGCAGTCGCAGAATTAAGAAACGTAAAAATCGGAATCGAACCGCATCAACAATACACGGTCAAGCCCGATTTGTTCGACAAAATTATTGCGCTTGCGAATTCGTCGGCAGTCGGTGCTAACTTCGATACCGGCAATTCGTATCTCGCCGGTCAAGACCCTTACGCATGGCTCGAAAAAATCAAAAATAGACTCGTGCATCTTCATGCCAAAGACATCTCAATAAAACAATCCGACGCCGAACGCGGAAACGTTACCGGAACTCCGGTAGGTTGCGCTTGCGGAGACGGCGTTATAGATTGGAGTAAAGTAATTGCTATTTGCAAAACTTTACCGCAAAATATCGTATTCAGCGTAGAATGCGGTACCGTAGAACAGGCGGCAAGAAGTATTGAACATCTGCGAAAATTAGTTTAACCGCCAGTTTACAACCCCGACGTGATTTTTCGTTACAAAAAAGTTACGTCGCGTCTCAATCAACTGACATTTGATTTTTTGGATGAGTCCTTTGCGTCTATCGAAAATCAATTTTGACAAATTCGATTTTACGCCGAATTGAAAAATGTCAGTTGTATATATAGTGTGATTTCGAATGTTGGCTTGGAGAAATTTCTACAAATTCAAAATTTATCTTAACTCGAAAGTTCACGTAAAAGTGAAATATAATTTGCGTTCCTACGAAACGCGAATTTAATAAAATTTGATTTTTTGAGAGATTCCCTTTGGTCAATAAACTTAACAATTAAATCGTAACTTCTAATTAGAATATTAAACTTCGTGTAGTTTAAAATTTCGACTGAAGTTATTAAATCTCAAAAAGGAGATATAAAATGAAAGGTAAGAATTTTTCGCGTAGGACATTTTTGAAGTGCGCTGGACTTACGGTTTCTGCGCCGTTGGTAGTTCCGTCATCGGTTTTTGGCGACGAGCAAAAAGCTGCGCCGAGCGAGCGAGTTACATACGCGATTATTGGCGCGGGCGGTCGCGGACTTTTCCGTGAATTCGCACCGGTTAAAGAGGCTCAATGCCTTGCGGTTGTGGATTGTTATAAAAGCCGCCGAGAAAACCTTGCGAAAACGTGCAAAGGCGACGCATACTTAGATTATCGCGAGGTAATATCGCGAAAAGATATCGATAGCGTTGTTATCGGGACGCCGGATCACTGGCATATTCCGATTGCGGTTGCGGCGGCAAAAGCAAAGAAAAGCGCTTACGTCGAGAAACCGCTCGGCTTGACAATTGCACAAGATATCCTTTGTGAAAAAGTTTTCAATGAAAACGGCGTTACATTTCAATATGGAACGCAACAACGGAGTACGCGTCATTGTTGGTCGGGCAGTCAACTTGTTCGTCAGGGCGCGATTGGAAAGATCAGTAAGATCGAGGTTGACGCTCCGAATGGAAGCGGCGGCGGTTCGCTTGCGGAGGCGCAGATTCCGGCAGACTTAGGCGCGGACGGTTATGAAATGTGGACAGGACCGAGTCCGGTCAAGCCGTATAATAATGGTCGATGTGCGCCGCAGGGAACGTATTTAGTCTATGATTTTTCGATTGGAATGCTCGGAGGTTGGGGCGCGCATCCGTTGGACATTATGGTTTGGGCGTCGGACGCTGATCTTTCAGGGATAATTACGATTGAGGGAACTGGAGTTTATAATCCTGAAGCATTGTATAGCGCGGTTTATAATTGGAATATGACAATTAAACTCGGCGAGATCGACTTGATATTTAAACCCGGCAACGACAGAACCAAGTTTTTCGGCGAAGACGGAAAATGGATTGAGATTCGACGTAGAGGCACAACGGCGAGTAATCCCGATTTGTTAAAAACGCCAATTAAAGACGACGCTACAAAGTTGAAAGAGAGTAATAATCATTACAGAGATTTTATTCTTAGCGTTAAAAACAAGGTCGCGCCGGTTGCGACATTACGAGATGCAGTTCGTAGCGACGTCATTAGTCAGCTTTGCGATATTGCAATCAGAACAAAATCCGTAGTGAAATGGGACCCGAAAAAGTTAGCTTTAGTCGATCCAACTCCAGAGCAAACCAAAATGCTAGACCGTCCTTTAAGAGCACCATGGACTTTGTAATATAACGTTCTATTGAGAATCTCTAATAATTAAAATTTATTTTAAACCACAGAGAACACAGAGTTCACAGAGAAGTTTTTTAAAAAATTAAATTTTGATTTAGATCAATAATTATTTTATTAACTCATGTCAGTAGGCGTTTATCGATCAGGTTGATCACCGATCAGGTAGGCGACCAGATTGGGAGCAATAAGTGCGTAACATGAGTTATTAATTATAGTAACCG
>JAITAZ010000564.1 GCA_031283825.1 Planctomycetaceae bacterium
TTTTTTGATAATGTTAGAATTAGGTCGAACAAGAAAAATCGCGGTTCTCGGAGCAAGCGGTAGTATTGGGAAAAATGCTCTCGACGTTATCGAAACGTCAAACGGTAAACTCGAAGCAGTTCTTTTGTCTGTTAATACTCAAACAAATATTCTCGCTCAACAACTAATCAAAATAAACGAAAAAATTAAATCGTCAATTAAATTAAATCGTAAATCAAATAACCCAAATAATTCGAATAACTCAAATAACGCTAACTCCGAGAATCTTAACGACTCTAATAATCTAAATCTCGATAATCAATCAGACTCTCCACACTTGCCTCAATGGGTCGTGATTACTGAACCAAACGCAGATCGGTCGCCTATCGAAAATCTGCCGGACGAAATTAAATCACAAATAAAAATATTCTACGGATACGATTCATTGTCCCAACTCGTCCGTGAACCCGAAATTGATATCGTTCTATCCGCCGTTAGCGGTTGCGCAGGATTAGTCGCTACTTGGTCTGCACTCGAAACCGGTAAAATCGTCGCTCTCGCAAATAAAGAATCTCTCGTCTCCGGAGGCTCAATGATTAAAGAACTCGCTCTGAAAAATCACGGAAATCTCATCCCTGTCGATAGCGAACATAGCGCAATCTGGCAAGCATTGCAAAGCTGGAATATGAAACATTATCAAAACAAATTGATAAATCCCGCCATCAAAAATAATTCTTCTAGTATATATAGTCAAAATTCTCAATCGGACTCTCAATCGGCTCAATTAAATTCTCAACTGGACTCTCAATCGGCGGAATATTCGGATCAAAATATTCTCTCCGGATGTTTGAACGTAATCGACGTTATAACTCTTACCGCGAGCGGTGGTCCTTTTCGTACTTGGTCACTCGACGAACTCAAAAAAGTTACAGTTGACGACGCACTCAATCACCCGACTTGGAAAATGGGAGCAAAAATCACTATCGATTCGGCAACAATGATGAATAAAGCTTTTGAAATAATCGAAGCGAAATATCTATTCGATCTCGATCCGAAAAAAATAAAAACGCTTATTCATCCTCAATCGATTATTCACTCGATGGTGCAATTTATCGACGGCTCGACGATTGCACAATTAAGCTGTCCCGATATGCGTATTCCTATTAGTCTTGCGTTGCATTATCCTTACCGCTTTGAGAGTTCGCCGAATCCGATTGATTGGACAAATAAAATTTCGCTTGATTTTTATCCGCCAGACTTTGAACGCTTTCCGGCGTTGTCATTGGGCTACATAGTTGCAGAAAAAGGCGGCACGACCGGCGCGGTTGTCAACGCCGCCAACGAAACGGCAATAACCGCGTTTCAGAACGGACGTTTACCGTTCCTCGATATCGTTACCGCTTGTATCTCCGTTTTGGAGAATCACAATTTTGAAAATCGCCCGACACTTTCAAGATTACTTGAAATCGACGCTTGGGCAAGAAAGGAAACCGAAAAATGGATTTCACAATAACACTCTGGGCTGCCGCCGCCTCTCCCTCAATTTGGGAAACTATAATTAACGTTACAATAAAAGTATTGTTAGTTATCGCCGGTATAAACGCACTAATAATCGTACACGAATGGGGACACTTCATCGCCGCAAGATCATGCGGAGTAAGATGCGAAAAATTTTATATCTGGTTCGACTTCTGGGGACTAAAATTTTTCAAATTCAAATGGGGTGATACCGAATACGGCTTAGGAATGTTTCCACTCGGAGGCTACGTAAAAATGCTAGGTCAAGAAGATAATCCGGGAGAATTAAAAGCCGAATTTGAACGCGCAAAATTTCAAAACTCGCAAATTCAAAATACCAATAACGCAAATAATAATGTCAAAGTTGAAAATTCAGACAACGCCGCTAACGCCGCTAACGCTAAAGATTCCAGTGTCGCCGAAGTTCAAAATTCGCCGAAGCCGCCGGAAAACAAGCATACTCAAATTAGTATCGGCGGACCCGATAAACCTGTTCATATCGCTATCAACATAACGACCTCGCAACCTGACTCTCGGTCAGCGGAAGAATTACAAGAAGCGATTTTCGCGCCGGATAGTTATCTCGCCAAGAGCGTCCCGCAACGCTTGATGATTATAATCGCCGGAGTCGCGATGAATTTTATTTTCGCGATTATTTGCGCGACTGCCGCATATCACGTCGGAATTATCGACACCGCGCCGATTGTAGGAAACGTTACGCCCGGCTCGCCCGCATGGGAATCAGGTCTGCAAACCGACGATAAAATCAAGTCGATTAATGGCGCTACGGTTCGCGCTTTCATGGACGTAAATATGGCGTCTGTCGGAGGAGCGGAAGGAGTTGATATCATCGTCGAAAGAAATGTCGGCGGACAAAAAACCGAACTCACAAAAAAATTCAAACCGCGAAAACGTCCGAATGATATTGCTCCGATGATGGGAATAAATCCGTGTATTCGGTTGAAATTGTTGAAAGTAACAAATTATCCGGTCGATTTAAAAGCGAGAAAATTTTACGCGAAAAATACGCTAGAGAAATTACACGGCGGAGACTTAAAATTGAAATCTATCGGCGGAAAAGAAATTACAAGTTACGGAAGTTATCTCGACGCGTCGCTGGAAAAATGGGGACAACCCGTCGAAATGACTTTTGTTCGCGATAACGCCGGCGAAGAAATTTCAAGCAATTCGCAAGACGTTCAAAATGTCCAAAGCGTTCAAAATGTAGGCGAATCTGCCGAACAAGTTACCGTTTCAATTCCGGCAATTCCAATACGCGAAGTCGGATTGAGATTCAAAATGGGCGCAATTACGTCAGTTCTGCCGGATTCAGACGCGGCAAAAAAAAGTATTCGAGTTGGCGATGAAATTGTCGCAATCGACGACGTTGAAGATTTCGACCCGCTAAAATTGTCGTATATTATTTTGAAAAAAGTCAACGCCGGACAAAAGAACGTGAAATTGAAAATCAAAAGAAATGACAACAAAAACGTTAATCTCAACGCCAAAAACGACGACTCAAAAGAATCAACGCCAGATTCAATTTCGATGCCAGATTTAAATTCGACTCCGAAAACTAACGAGTCTGCCGAAATCGACGTAAATAAAATCAACAAGACAGACGCAATAGTTGAAGATAAAAAATCTACGGCTGACGTTGATAAAAAGTCCGGCGATAAGGTCGAGGGAAATATCGTAACGATAATTGTCGAACTACAACCGATTCGAATAATGCCGCAGATTTCGTTTTTGTCGATGCAAGATTCGCTCGGTAGTACGGCGCTCGGATTGGCGTGGGATGTCGAGCCGATTGTTGTCGGATATTTGCCGGAAGCGTCGGAAACGGTAAAGCAAATTCCGATTGGTTCTAAAGTAATTTCGGTGAAATTGATCAACAGCGCGCCGCTTTTTAGTAAAAATTCGTTTAGTTATGTCGAGAACGACGGAGTAGTTTTTTACGACGTTGGAGATCGTTCCGAATTGCCGTATATTTTAGACAACATGCTACAAATCGCACGAACAAAAGACGACAATAAAAAAGACGATGCCAACGCCAACGCCGACGCCAACGATACGACAATCATTTCAGACGACACGAAAAAATTAGCGATTCAATTTGAGGTAATTAAACCGGACGGTTCAAATGAATTATTTCCGGTTGAAATTTATAACTCGTCGGAATATTTTCGGGCGGACAGAGGTTTGTTGATGTCGGAGTTGAAAGTAAAGATCACGGCAAACAATTTCGGCGAGGCGTTATTGCTAGGATTCAACAAGACAATTGAGTATTCTCTAGCGGTGTACATTACGTTGAAAAGATTTTACGACGGCACGGTATCTCCGCGAGCGTTGGGCGGACCGGTTTTAGTTGTGCAATCGGCGTATTCGTTTGTGAGTCGCGGGAGCGGGGCGTATTTATTGTTCTTGTGTATTATCGGCGCGAATTTAGCCGTAGTAAATTTATTGCCAATGCCGCCGCTCGACGGAGGTCATGTAGTATTTTTAATCTACGAAGGAATTTTCGGAATACCGCCAAATATTATCGTACAAGCAATCTTAAGCTGGGTCGGATTGCTTCTAATCGTACTACTAGGATTATGGGTAATCGCACTAGATTTTTCATTCATCCCAAGATTTTAAAATGAAAAATTTAA
>JAITAZ010000623.1 GCA_031283825.1 Planctomycetaceae bacterium
CCCCCCGTATTGTCATGTGATTTTTTTCAGATATACTCTCTGACCTTTTGATATTCTATTTTTAAAGTAAATATTCAGACGCAGTATTTTTTAGGAGATTAAAGAAACGTTTGGTTTAAACTAATTAACAAAGACTCAAAAGCGATGTCTTTTGAGTCTTTAATTTTGATTTCAAACAACGACGTTACTAACCCCTTTTGTCAACAATTTAATCACTCACCCCAAAAAAAGAATAGACCGAAAACGACTAAAGTTGTTTCGGCTTGTTCGGACCGATACTATGGTTCGACAACGAATAAGAATACGTTTTAGCAAATTAGGAAATCTTAAGTATATCGGTCATAACGACCTACTACGCGCGTTTGAATCGCTTTTCCGACGCGCTAGATTGCCTTTTGCAATGAGCGAAGGTTTCCACCCAAAAATCAAAATGAGCTTTCCTTCCGCACTCGCTCTCGGAATCGAAAGCCTCGACGAAGTACTCGAACTCGAATTAAAAGAATCAATCGAAACATCCACTCTGCTAGACAACCTAAACCAATACTCAATTAAAGGACTCAATTTTCTCTCCGCAAGAACACTCAACGAATCAGAACGTAAAGCTAAACTATTTTCCTCAGTTTTTGAACTAATAGTCCCCGAACAATTTCGACAAGAAACAAAAAATCATATCGAAGATTTTTTGTTACAAAAATCAGTTATCGTAAATAAATCCGGTAACAAAATTCCTGTAAGAAAAGTCGATGTAAGAGAGGCAATACAAAATATAAATTTCCAACCCGAATCAGGTTTACTACAAACAGAAATTTTATCTCAAGAAGGACCGGAAGTCGGAATTCGCGAATTGCTTTTTGTGCTAAATCTCGACAAAGAATATTTTCAAACCATATTCCCCAAACGAATTAAATGCACGCTCGCCGGAGAATAAAATTATACAAACATACTCCATACTTGACAATAACCCGACGCGTTTAATCAGAAGACAAAAATAAAAATGAAACAAGAGATGTTAATTAATGTCCGCCAACCGGAAGAATGCCGGATCGCGGTTATAGAAAATTCTCAACTTGAAGAACTCTATGTTGAGCGAACAACACACGATAATTACGCCGGAAATATTTATAAAGGCGTAGTCGTAAACCTAGAACCCAGCATCCAAGCCGCTTTTATCGATTTCGGCGTCGGACGCAACGGCTTTTTGCATATCAGCGACGTCGAACCGTGTTACTTCAGACAAGTTCCCGGATGGGCAGAAAGAGAACAACGCGAAATCGCACTACGCGACGAAAAACATAATAACTCGCCGCCAAGAAATAACTTCCACGACGATAACTACAGCAGACCACGATTCAAACCACCCATTCAAGAAATATTCCGCAGAGGAGACGAAGTCTTAGTACAAGTTATCAAAGAAGGACTCGGAAACAAAGGTCCAACACTCTCAACTTATATCAGCATTCCGGGTAGATACTTAGTCCTAATGCCATCGCTCGGAAGAGTCGGGATTTCTCGCAAAATCGAAGATGAATTACTTCGACGTAAATTGAAAGAAATGATGCGCGAATTAAAACCGCCCAGAGGTCTAGGATTTATCGTCCGAACCGCCGGAGCAGACCGCACGCAAAAAGAATTGTCCCGCGACCTCGCTTATTTAATGCGACTCTGGAAAGTAATCGTCCGCCGCATCAAAAAAATGCCCGCACCAATCGATATCTACGAAGAAAGCGACATGATAATCCGAACAATACGCGATATTTTCAGTTCAGAAATCGACACAATTTACGTCGATGAAGAAATGGCTTACGAAAGAGCAAAAGAATTTCTACAGTTCGTCATGCCAAGATACCTAGACCGACTACAATTCTATTCCGGCAAAGAACCAATATTTCACAAATTCGGAATGGATAAAGAAATCGCAAAGATAAATCATCGTCGAGTCCCGTTGCGCGGCGGCGGGTCGCTGGTAATCGATCAAACGGAAGCACTAGTAGCAATCGACGTAAACAGCGGCAGCTTCCGAACAGACGATAACGCCGAAGAAACCGCTTACCAAATGAATTTAATCGCAGCAAAAGAAATCGCTAGACAAATTCGACTACGCGATCTCGGCGGAGTTATTGTCAACGACTTCATCGACATGAAAAAAGATGTACACCGACGCGGAGTCGAAAGAACTTTACGAGACGCTATCAAACGAGATAGAGCAAGAACAAAAATTCTCAAAACAAGCCCATTCGGATTGATCGAAATGACTCGTCAACGAGTGCGCCCGTCGTTGAAACGTAGCGTTTATCAAGAATGTCCGTGTTGTCATGGCGGAGGAGTTGTAAAGTCTCCAGAGAGTATGGCGCTGGAAGTTTTTCGAGGTTTAGTTCTGGCATCGCAACAACCCAATATCGCGAAAATAAAAGTTCACCTAGCCGACGACGTCGTAGAATATCTAAACAACAAAAAAAGAATCGAATTAGCAACTATCGAAAAAGAAGGAAATGTAGAAATCCTAATCCGCGCAAAAGTCGATGTCTGGCCCGAACACATAGAAATGGAATGCTACGACTCCGCAAATAAAATCGTACCATTCAATTTTAATTAAAATAAAAATTCACAAAAAAATTATCGTTACAAAAAATAAAATATCACAAAAAACAATCGGCAATGACATAAATAAATTTCACAAAGACAATAATATTTTAATAAAACGTTTATTACAATAGTTTTATAAAATATTTCCAATTCGTGACGCAGTGCGTCGCGAAAGCAAAGATGAACAAGAACAATAAAATAGTAGTAACAAATGCGAATTTAATTTATGGTCAGATAAAAGAAATTTTGACGACAGCACGAGCAAAAGCATATTCTGCCGTTAATTTTGCGATGGTTGAGGCGTATTGGCTCATTGGAAAACAAATTGTAGAGTCTCAAGCCGGCGACGAAAGAGCAGAATACGGATCGCAGTTGTTAAAATATCTTTCAGAACAACTCACACGCGATTTCGGGAGAGGATTTGATGAAAGTAATTTGCGTTATATCCGGCAATTTTACTTAACATTTCCAATTCGTGACGCACTGCGTCACGAATTGGGATGGACTCATTACCGTATTATTCTGAAGGTATTAGACGAAAAGGCACGCCAGTTTTACATTGACGAATGTGTCAAATCCCGATGGAGTACGCGACAACTTGAGCGGCAGATCAATACGCATTTTTACGACAGGTTGTTATCGAGTCAAGACAAGGAGTCCGTTTCTACTGAAATTCAAAAGACGGCTGCGCCGCTCGACCTGAAAGATTTTATTCGTAGCCCGTATATTCTTGAATTTTTAGATATAAAATCTGCTCATAATTTGTACGAAAAAGATTTGGAAACGGCAATTATCAATCATTTGCAGTCGTTTCTGTTGGAGATGGGCAGAGGATTTTCTTTTGTTGCGCGTCAAAAAAGAATTTCGTTTGACGGTAGAGATTTTTATATTGATTTGGTATTTTATCATTATATCTTAAAATGTTTTGTGCTAATCGACCTGAAAATGGACGACTTAACGCATCAAGATTTAGGACAAATGCAAATGTACGTAAATTATTACGCCCGCGAGATGACAAATGACGGCGATAATCCTCCGATTGGCATTATTTTGTGCGCCGACAAAAGCGATGCGATTGTTCGTTATACTCTTTCGGAAGATAATAAACAGATTTTTGCATCCAAGTATAAACTTTATTTACCTTCCGAAGAAGAATTGAAACAAGAATTGCAAAACGAAATTGCCAATTTTCAAGAACGAACAATTTAAAATTTCTTCCGACTAATTAATTTCCAAAAGATTATTGTTACAAAAATTCTGCTGATGTTTATGTTTCTATGTTGTTGTTTTAATGATTTCAATTCGAGATGAGAACGCAAATTGCGGGCGAGCGGTTGTAATTTTTTCTTTGCCACAATATCTGTGGTTGACTTGTTACTGTGTTATGGCTATACTGTCGCGAAAGGTTGATCGGGGTTTGTTGGCGGATTTGGGATTGTCTATCATGATAAAAATAATATTGCTCTTGCGAATAGTTACTATGATTATTTTTTTGGCGCTGTTTCGCGTTTTGTTTACGTTGAATTATTGTAACGATAATTATTCAACCGAGCTATCCGCGATTAAAATAAAGATAAAAATTTATTAAACTGCTTATGATTGAATTTTCGGCAAGCCGTCGGACGGCAAATCGAATTGAAGTTTTACGCTAGTTTATTTAGGAGAATTATTGTAAATCTTAACCAAAAAAGGAGGTGCAAATGACAGCACAAAAAGAAAATCATGATAACCCGGGTATTTTTGTAAGGGTTTTTGAACGCGATAATTATGAAGTGTTTTGGACAGACGGACACGGCATAATCGAAATGACAACCAACGAAGAAATTCTCACTGGAGATTCGATCAATGGTTATCTCGCAAGATGTCAGGTTGACAACTTCACGCGGGAAATGTATTCGCCATGGGGCGAGTTTGAAGGCATAACGTCGTTGAGACAAATTACGCTCAACGAATCCGTACATTACTTAGGTCGAAACGCTAAAATCTGCGCGTTTTTAAGACCAAAAGTACAAGCACTGCGATTCGTTCACGGTTTAGAAAAACAAAATAACGTAATCGAACTCGAAGTCGCCGCCGCTATCAGAAATCTACTCGGACGATTCGACGAACACCCAGAAGAAAATTTCACAAAATCAGGTCTGTTCAGACTAATGGAAAATCAACTCCTGAATATAACAACACAATAAAACAAAAAACAAAAAAATGGAATTATCACAAAAACAAACACAAGCCTTTTTTGAATACGACCACGAAGAAATGTTAGAAATTGTGAATCGACTTGTTAGCGTTTACAATCCGATTAGCATTTATCTTTTTGGTTCTTATGCGTGGGGTACGCCGAATAAAAATAGCGATTACGATTTGTGCGTGATTGTCGAAGATAACGAAAAAAATCAAAAACAACGTCCGCTCAAAGGTTATAAAGCGCTGATGAATATGAAAAATCGTAAAGCCGTTGATTTAATCGTTTATACAATAAAAAACTTTAAACTTGCCATAACGCATCCGTCAACAATGGCGTCAATCATTAACAAAAAAGGTATTTTACTTTATGATCGAACCACTTTAAGAGACAAAAATGACATTAGGGACGCCGTTATTTAAATCGGAGATTAACAGCTCCAAAGACATTACTTTTGAGTTTTTAATTTTCAATTTCAAATAACGACGTCCTTTTTGTTCCTAAAGTCCCTTAAAAAAAGTTGCCAATAAATTGTTACAGATATTCCACTGAAAACTTATCAAAAAATAATTCCGAATTTAAAAAATGACAGAAGTAATTCTTTACACAGATGGAGCATGTAGTGGTAATCCTGGACCTGGCGGTTGGGGATTTGTGTTGCGTCATCCTCAAAGCGGCAAGGAGATTGAGCGTTCCGGCGGAAATCCTAATACGACCAATAATCAAATGGAGTTGACCGCCGTAATCGAAGGACTAAAAGCATTGAGAAGACCAACGACAATTGAAATCATAAGCGACTCTAAATACGTATTGCAAGGATTAGCCGATTGGTTGCCAGGCTGGAAAAAAAACGGTTGGCAACGAAAAGAAAAAGGAAAAAATATACCAATCAAAAATGTCGAACTTTGGAAAGAATTAGATTCATTAACGCAAAAACATGAAATTATGCTAACTCATGTCAAAGGTCATGCCGGTCACGCCGACAACGAAAGATGCGATAAACTCGCAACCACCGCAATCGCAAAATATAGAAAATGATAAATACAACTGCTCAACCGTAATCGCAAATTGCCGGAATGATTATGATTTTTTGTCCTTTTCAGCATTAAGAGCTAGAGATATTATCTTATCCTTGACCTTGTTAGATAACTGCGACCACGCCTTAACCAACTTTTGAAGATTTTGATCAAACTTAATCGAACTACGCGAGTTGTTAAAGTAATTGCGTTTGTCTTCAATTTCCTTGTTGTCTAAATTTTCGTCTGATTCGTTTTGTTCAATTATGTCTATGACGCGTAAATCTGGGACGTCTTTTTTTTTCGATATGACTTTTAAACTGGCGTCGCTGTAAGTTACTGTTTCAAATTCTGTATTTATTTCTGTTTCTTCTTTTGCGGCGTATTCGTTATTGTTTTCATTTTCTATAACATCTTCGATTTCGTTTTGCATGTCGGCGACTTGAGATGTAACTAATTTTAGCGCGTCTGAGCCGTCAAGTGCTTTCTTTTTTAATGCGTATATTCGATCATGTAGCGGTAAAATCGGTTTCAATATTGGGGTTACTATCGAAGGAAGATCAAGATTGCTTTTCCGAATCTCGCCGCTTGATCGGACGATAACATTAACGTTAATGTTATCGTTTTTGATTTTATCGCCTTTGATTTTTTCTCCTTTAGTATTTCCTCCGGCTTTAACGGCAGACGACAAAATCTT
>JAITAZ010000638.1 GCA_031283825.1 Planctomycetaceae bacterium
CCAACCCCCCCCCCCACCAACCAACCCACCCCCCCAACCCCCCCCCCCCACCCCCCCCCCCCCCCCCCCCCCCGGCCCGCGGGCCCCCCCCCCCCCCCCGAAAAAAATTCGGCTGCTCTAATTCTTTAATTGCGCATTCTTTACACAAGACGTTGCACGGTTTAAGCTTTTTCTTTTATGCTTATAATCGTTATATTCTATATTTTTTAACTCCAGCGGATTTTATTCTAACAACCAACAATTCCTCCATCTGTTTTGGTTGTCAATTTTCTTTTTCGTTCCTTGCGCAAATTCAACAACGTTTTAGCGTCTGCAAGACATTTGATAAACGTTTTAAACTAATCGTAAAAAAATTTATCAAAAAGAACGCCAATTCATATTAACCATTAACTCTTTTGAAAGGAGAATTTTTATGAAAATCAAATTTAATTTAATAGTATTTTTTGTAACAATAATTATTACGACCCGCGTTTTACTCGCCGATCAACAAGATGAATTTGTTCATAAACCTACCAAAGTTTTACTGGTAGGCGTCTCCTACAATAACGCTAAAATCAGCGGAATCGAGCCGCTGCCCGGCGTTCAAAACGACATCATACTCTTTGAAAAATTCTTTTCACAAAAACTCGGAATCAACGCCGACAACATCACCATACTCTCCGAATCTGTCGGTAAAACAAATCCGAACTTAATCCCAACACGAAAAAATATCGAACGCGAAATGATACGACTCGGAAAAAATGCAACCTCCAACGACTCGATTTTTATTTTATTCGGCGGACACGGAACCCGCATACCAGAATCAACCGAATGGATTTCTCACGAAAGAGACGGACTCGATTCCGCCTTTCTTCCATGCGACGCCGAACTCTGGAACGAATCTACTCGCGAAAATAAAAACATAATCCGCGACCATGAAATCGGTCAATGGATCGATAACATACGCCGTAAAAACGCATTCGTCTGGTTTGTCGCCGACTTCTGTCACTCCGGCGGAACACGCGGCGACAATAATAACGAAACTCCGCGCCGAGTTACACCCGCACAACTTAAAATTCCTGAATCAGCTTTTGAAATCACAACACAAAATAAAAACAATAAACCGCTGCCGAAATATATCGAACCAAACATTTACTTCGGCGCGTCGCAACCACATCAACCGACATTCAGCCTAAATCTGCCAACCAATATCCCAGATAAACAACGCGTCAATCACGGAATGTTCTCATTTTACTTGTGCAAAACATTAGAAAACTCAATCGCCGATAATCGACAAATTTCCTACGCCGACTTGCTTAAATCAATTGAATTACAATACGGCTCAATTTTTATGGCGTCGGCAAAACCAATTCCAGTCGCGGACGGAACAGATTTAACTCTGGCAATATTTCGCAATCAACCCGTTCAAGATCAATTACAAATTCGATACTCTCCAGATGAAAAACGTCTAAACGTAGGTATCTTTCACGGATTCAATGCCGGCAGCATTTTTGAAATATTCGATAACACAGAAAAAGAAAAAAAATCATTCGGCTACATCCAAATTACAAACGAATCGCTTTTTTCCTCAATCGCCAAACCAATCGAATGGAACGGAATCAAACCAACGCCGCCAGACAAATTGCCGCCCAGACCTCTACACGCAAATTTGATATTCACAAAAACAGATAACACATTTGAAATCCAAATTGCATTCGACGCAAACGATTCGCAAATAATGTCGAAAGTTAAACAACTCCTTTTTTCACGCAATCAAAATAAAACTGCGTTTAAGTTCCGCGAAGTTAAAGTTGGCGAAAGTCCCGATTTCCTCGTGCGATTCACCAATGATAAAAGAAACGCCGTAGCAATCGACCCCGTCAACTCGCCACTTTCTATTTTAGAACACGCGGAAATTCTACAACCTCTTTTCGATACCAACGCGAATGAAATTATTGATCGTCTTGAAAAACTCGCCGATATTCATTGCCTCCTGCGAATAGCGGAACGTTCTGAACTCCGCTCGCAAACGATGCACAAAGCAGTTTATGACAAATACGAAATAAACGTTCCTAAACCTGTCAGCATAAATATCACGCAATTCAAAACCGAGAAGCAACCCGAGCTATCAGTTTTAGAAACGGAAAAAACAACAGTCAATTGGATCGAAAAAAATATGCAAACACTCCCCAATAAACGGCAAATCGAATTAAACTCCGGCGAATCGCTCGCATGGATCGTTGAAAATACGGGAATACAAAACGGATGGCTCAACATCGTCGCAATAAACGGCAAAGGCGAAATTATATCAATGCTCAACACACAACAACAAAAAGATAACAACATCGCGCCACACGGAAAAGATAGAAATAAAATGGCGGCGTTAATGAAATTCGTCGCAAAAGAAAAAAATGTCGAATGCGATTTGATCCTGCTCATCATTACGGCAGAACAATTTACTGTAAAACCAAACGACAATCAAACAATGACCGCAGATTTATTAGGAAAATCACTATCAAACTTATCACAAATCAAAAAACGAGGCGAATCCGTAAACGGGTTTTTTATAATCAAAGCATATTCCGTTATCACAAAAAAATAGAGAATTATTCCCAATCCTATTAACAATTTTTTTACTTTAAAAGATGATGATTACTTCAAGATTATTTTCAATCATATTATTTTTATTTGCGATTGTTTTGTTGATTGAATTCAACATCGGCGTTGGTCAAGATACTACTACGTCTGAATCTGAATCTACCAATAAAGCGGTATTTTTATTTCATGCGCAAAATAAAGAGGAATCCGCAACAAAAAGTAAACGCAAAGCGCTTCTTATAAGCGTGCAAAATTATTATAACGGACTACAACCTCTGCAAGGCTGCGACCGCGATATGGAAAAATTAGAACATAACCTGATTCAATTCAATTTTGAAGTTACTCGCATTCACCAGAAATCAAAAGAAGCAAGTTACACCATAACTCGTAATAATATTGAAGAACGCCTCAAAGATTTAATTCGAGAATCACAAAACGAAAACGACGTCCTCATAATTGCCTACAGCGGACACGGAATACAACACGAGAATATCCGTTATATCTGTCCGCCCGACGTCCCTAAAGAATTTAACGAACATCAACATATTCCGTTGTATAACGCTGAAAAAACAGGATTACTAAATATCATCGAAAATAATTTTAAAGGCAAATGCTTCGCTTTTATCGACGCCTGCCGAACAGGAACAAATAATACCGGAACACTCTATCCGAATTCTGATCGTATCTATATTTTTTCGGCTTGCGAAGACGGTCAACAGTCTTACGAAGAATTTGATCCGAAAGAAGGTCGCTTTATGCACTTTGTCAATCAAAGATTCAATAACGTTTTAGAAGACCGCCCGCTCTCGTTTAACGAGCTTACAAATTACGTAATCAACGCCGTGAAAGAATACGAGCAATCAAAAAATCCTCCGCTTTTAACTCAAGTTCCTGTTGTTCGGATGTCCGGCGAAATAGGGAATTTAATTATCGGAACGAAAAATTCGTCGCATCTGTATTCGAGTTCAAGCATCGCAAAAGATAGTAAAATCACAATAAAGCCGATTCCTCAATCCGCCGGACGCTCTAGCGCCAAGTTTGAAATCGATTTTATCGCCAAAGATATTACGCTCATACCAAGTCTTAACGGCGAATGGTGGTTTCAAGAAATGCCATGGTATCTGCCGATTGTCCGCGAATCGTTATTCAACGTGTTAAATCAATCAGGAATCGCCGAAAATAGAAAATACGGCGCGGATTTTTTAGGAAAAGATATATTCGCTTACCTCAATACAAATACTCATGCCGCAAAAGAAACTATCTGGAAATTCGTTAATTCTGACGAATGTAAAGATACGCTGCCAGCCGGAATTATAGAAAAAATCAAAGAACTAAAAGAATTCAATGGAACCGATCTTCATGAATTTCTTAACTATGATTGGATAACGTCATTTAATAATTGTTACAAAAAAGACGACGAACAAATCTCTACGGCATATTATCACACCGAAGCGGTTTTACATCATAAGTTATACGAATTAGCTCCAAATAAAGAAACAAAAAATAGTCATCTAATAAAAGCTAAAGAATCTTATGAACGCGCAAGAAAAATGCTCAACAATAACAATCCTTACGAATTGAAACCGCTTTTGCTTTTCGATTATATTCGTTTCGTCGTTACAGTCGAAAAAGACAAAACAAAATACGAACAACTCTGTAAAGAATTGACCTCTAACTTGCCTCGCGCCGAATACGAAAATTTACACAGTACATTATTTTCAATCGCACTCTACACGCAACTTGCACAATACGACAACGAAGAATTTTTTAACTTGCGAAATACGCGATTGCGATTTTTCAAAGCAAGAAAAAGTATAGAAGACTCTAGATTAAATAATACAGGACATCCGCTTATCGCCAATTATAAAGAAAAATTCGGTTGGTATCTGATGGATAATTGGCTTTTGACGTCAGCTAAAGAACAATTCGAAACCGCTTATCTGATTCGTCAATACAATAATATGTGTTCCTCAAGTCCGGTTGATATGATGTACGTAACTTACGGTCAACACGCAATGGGAACAATCGCCCGCTTTACGGGAAACGAAAGAAAATCGCGAGAGTATTTTCAAGACGCAAAAAACGCTCTCGTCTATTTGAATCAGTACGGAACGACGGCGGCAGATAACTTAGGATTCATGCAAAAAAGATTAGCCGAAAGAGAAGCAAGCACACTAGAAAGATTATCCGATCTCGTTCTTTACAACGGAACAAAAATAAAAGACCAGTATTTCATCGCGTTAAACGATTACCAACGCGCAATCGATATTAGCTCGACCGACGCCGATATTATAAAACTAAACGCTAAAAAAATTCTACTACTTCTACAAATGAAAAACGGATGGGAACAAAATAATAAAACATGGCAGGAATTCGTACAGAAATGTCAAGAACGATTAAATAAATCTATCATGCAAAATAATTCCGACACGATTCGTTCAACGGCAAAACCAATCGTTTACGACCCAAACAATAATAAAACCCGCTTCATGGAAGCAAAAGCAACCCTAAAAGAAATCAACGAAATAAACGAAAGAATCGCCAAGTTTACAGACGCCGACGGAAATACCGCTCTACCAGATAACATAATCATACCTAAATTATTCGCAAACGCCGCACGTATAGTTTTCGACTTAATGGAGACAATAGAACCCGCCGGAGAATCTACCGCCGAATCTACGTCTGAATCTACGTCTGAAACTAAATCTGAATCTACCGCCGAATCTGGAATTGATAAAAATCCAACCGACATTAACGCCGACATTGAAACAGAACGCAAAAGAAAATTTCATCAATACCGTAATCAAATGCGTGATTTTCTGGATCGTTTTCTTTTATTCTCCGGCAACAACGCGGGCATGAGACGCGACACAATGGAACTCCGACTCCATTGCGTAACAATGTTAATCGACGCCGATTGGCAAATGAATAATCCCGAATTAGCAATCGCCGACGCGGCATATCTTTCACAATGTCTCGATATACTCGCACAAAAAGAAGAGATTCATCCGTTTATTCGTCCTTACTATGAAAAAATTCTTCAAATTCAACATCGTATTGTCAAACGGCTGAATGATAGAATCTCATCTTTAGAAACAAATCCAGAGCGTCATTCCGACGAAATACAAAAGTTGAAAACACAACAACAAGAATTACTGCGCTTAATGGGAATGAATATACAACAAATGCGTAATATTTCGGCGTTATCCAGTACGTTTACTCAACCTCATCAGGAATACAAACTATTACAGAATTTTTCTAAAGGCGTTTTGACGAAACCAGAACAATCCGGCGATCAAGTTCCGGTTTTAGAGTCGGACGATTCGGATAAAAATCGTTCTTTGCCCAAGCCCGCATTTGCAGGTAATCCGCTAATTGACCCGCTAACAACCGTTATCTTTTACTTTCCTGATACAAGAAACGTTCAGTTAGTTCACTCTATTCACAAAAACGAAGAAAAAGGATTCGAAGAAAAAGGATTCGTACTATTCATTCTAGCAGACGGCAAAGAAATAAAATTTATCGAATTAAATTTAACGCGCGACGACGTCATTAACAAATATAACGACGGAAACGGAGACCTGAAAGAAGAACTAAAAAATATATGGGAAAAAAATATCGTTAAACAACTCGTGAATGACGGTAATGATTTCATTTTCGTCTCATGGTCGGACGAACCATGCTGGGCAAAAGATTCAAGAAGACTAATCAAAAAAGAAATGTTCCCTTACACGGAAGAAATAGAAAATAATAAAACGCGAATTAAACTCGAATAATTTTTGTAACAATTAAGCAAGCACGCTTGATCAGTTCAACGGCTTGCTAAATAGTTACAAACAATTTTTATACTTCGCTTTTGAAATGCGATAACTTATGCGGATATATTTATCGAAACATGTCCGTTAAATTATTTATTTCTAAAGCGTTTACAAAACAAGTAATATCAACGATTTTTTAGTCGCCGCGCGGCGATGAGTTGCTATTACTTTTAAGTTGCTCGTAAATGAATTTTCAATTAGAGCCGTCGGATTACCTTTAAAACCGACTTTCGCTCTTACGTTATAGAAATTCATAGTACGAGTTGTAACCACTTTTCCAATTGGAGGAAAAAAATGAAAAAGATGATTGTTTCATCGTTAATTGCTGCGCTGTTCTGCGTTGCAAGCACATTAAATGCTCAAGAAGCAAAAGAAGAGGCGGTAAAAGAAATTAAATTGACTAAAGTCAATTACGTTTCCGCCGCCAAGATCGACTTCAAGAAAGAACTCGGCGTTGCGTTTCCGGGTTTGTTATCGCTTGGAGTTCGTATCGAACAAGCTGCAAAGGATCTTGATCCTGTCGGACTAGTTGCCGCCGGACTAGAACTGAAAGCCGCCGAATCCGCCGCCGGTAAAACCGCCGCCCAATATAAAGCTGACGACGTTATAAAACGCGGTCTGGACTTGGCATTATTACGCGGCGAACAATCCGAATTAAAGGCGCTCAAATCGTTGTTGCCAGACAATGCCGAAAAACTCGACAAAGCAATTAAAGTCGCAGAAGCCGCAAAAAACGAAACAGACCGCGCAACAAACTGGTATGTTACCATCGTCAATAGACATGGCGAAGATGTAGATGTTGTAGTAGATGGTCGCAATAAAGGCACAATTCGAGCTAATCGAATTAGAACAATACATGTACACATACACGACTGCGTTTGGTTACGAGTACTTTGCTCCGACGATGGCGATGTTATACGCGAACAAGAACTTCACGACGATGGCGGTACTCGAAACCTCAAAATATACGTTGACTAATTGTTTCGTATATCGTGATTGCATTACATTCATTACATTCGCTCTGTCTTTGTTACAACAAGATTAGGGCGGATAAATGATATTTGTAACTATTCAATATCAGTTTTTTTAAGGAACAGAAGGGACAAATGGGACGTTAGGGACGTCGTTGTTTTAAGTCGGCAATTAAAGACTCAACAAACGTTGCTCTTGAGTCTTTTCGATTAGAGTTAAATCAAATGTCCCTTTAGTCCCTTAAAAAATACTGCGGCTGAATCGTTTTAATTTTTAATTTTTAGAGTTCCCTATACTCGCTTTAACATTTGCTTTATTCATATTTCTCAATAAAACAATAAAGCAATACAACTTTTTACTTCAATAAAACCAATGAAAAAAATATTTGCATTTACAATCATTACAACGCTATTTTGCGTTGCGAATACTCTTTCGGCTCAAGAGTCGAAAGACTCCAACGAGTCGGAGATTATTTTAGAAAAAATCAATTACGTTGCCGCAACAACAATTGATTTTCAAAAAGAATTCGACGTCGGCTTTCCGAGCTTGCTAACGCTTGGCGTCCGCATCGAACAATCGGACAACAACGCCGATCCGGTTAGCTTAGTCGCCGCCGGACTCGAACTGAAAGCCGCCGAACTCGCCGCCGATAAAACAGTTGATAACTATAAATCAGAAGACGTTCTCAAACGCGGCGTCGAACTCGCCCTAATTCGCGAAGAGATTGCAGAATTAAAAGCAATAAAATTCTTGTTGCCCGAACAATCCGAAACACTCGACAAAGCAATTAAAGTCATCGAAGCCGCAAAAGAAGAACAGTCAAGACACTCGCCGCACGATCACGGACGATGGCAAGATAACCAAAGCTCAAGATACTCAAATCGAATAACTATCAATAACACTCGACACAACGACGCTCACGTTTACATCAACGGAAGATACTACGGATATATTCAACCTAAACGCAGCTCCTCGTATTATCCGCATGATTCACGCGGCAACATAGAAATTAGATACAGAGAAAGTAAAAATATTTACAGAAAACACGGCGTAAATCTCGGAGGTTATATTAACATTCGATAAAAAAATTTAATAACTCATGTTATGCACTTACTACCCCAGATCAGGTAGGCGACCTGATCAATTACCGCCTACTGACGGACAACTACTGCGTAACATGAGTTAATAAATCGGAAATTGTAACTATCGCAGTTTTTAAAAGGACGTTAGAAACATGAGGGATGTTTTAGTTTAAAGCTGATTGAAAAGACTCAAGAACGACGTCTTGAGTTTTTAATTGCTGATTTCAAACAACGACATCCCTAATGTTCCTAACGTCTCTTAAAAAAAGCTGAACTGAATAATTAAAAATTTTTAATCACAATGAAAACTTCATTATTTATTTTTATTGTAACTTTATCATTAGGAATCGGCGTTTTTACCGGATGGTCAACAACGTCAATCGAAGCGGTTCAGAGTTTTTTGAACAAGATCGGATTAACCTCGACTTCGGCTCATAACTCAACAATCATCGGTGAAACGCACTCTCACAACGATACAGAATACGCCGTCATCGCTTTGAGCAAGCAAGCGATTGATAATATCGGCGTTACCGAAGGCACGCTCAAATTATCAACTGAAGAATCAAAAACTAAAACGTTTCACGGCATTATTACCGAGATGCCGGGTCGATCAATTATTAAAATATCAACTCGAATTTCCGGCGTAGTACGCGAAATTCATCATCAAGAAGGCGAAAGAATTTCTCCTCGAAGTAAACTTTTTGATATTGGATTCACTAGCGGCGAACCAATACAAGCTCAAGCCGAATATTTTTCATTACTTCAAAAAAGAAAAACAAATCTGGAATGGATAAAAATATATCAAAAAATGAACCAAGACGTCAAAGACATCGACTTCGCCACAAAACGACAATATGACAATAAACAAAGCGAACTCAACGCTCTCATAATCGCCCAAAAAGCAACCTTGCGATTTCTCGGTTTTTCCGAAGATGATATTAAAAAATTAGACGATAATTGCTCAAAACTTTTGGAAAAAATCAACAACGAAAACATGGAAATCAAACCTGATGAATTACGCAAAGAAACACTACTCGACCGCATAACAATTCGTATGCCCAACGTTACAGACTCCGGTTTTAACTACACAAGAACTAATTTTAACAACACCGCTATATTAGTCGTAGATTATCTTAATGTCGAAAAAGGACAACAAGTCAACGCCGGAGATAATCTTTGCAATATCTCCAACTATTCAAAATTATTCGCCGAAGGATGGGCTTACGCAATTGACGAATATCAACTCGTTAAAACATATCAAGAACATAGACCGGTAACAATACGAATAGAAGGAATAGAAGAAACAATCCATAATCCGCTGATTTCTGAAATTAAACTTTTAGATAATAGAGTCGATCCTGAAAATCGTATATTTCGTTTTCACGCCGAAATCGAAAATTCCGAAATCAAAAATAAAACCAATTCAACCAACTCCTCCGCAGTAACGCAAAATTTATCTGCCGAAACAATCGACGCCGACAACCAGAATCCTGTTTTCTACCACTGGAAATTCAAACCCGGACAACGTTGCATAATTGAAGTCGAAGAAGAGAAATTTAACAATTGTTACTTTGTTCGTAACTCCGCCATCGCACAAGAAGGACATGAATATTTCATCTTTGTACAAGACGGAGAGTCAATCTGGAGTAAAGACGGAACACAACAATTAACAGATATTGAATCACAAAATAATAACGGCGAATTCCAAAAACGAATCCGATGGAAAAGACAACCCGTTAAAATCCTGTTCCAAAACGAAGTTGGTTTTGCCTTTGCACAATCAACAGATTTATACGGCGCAATAATTGCCATGACCGGCGCCGCACAACTCAACGACGCACTCAACGCCGGAAACGGAAAACTACAATCTTCGTGTAACTGCGGCAATCATTAACAAACAACGCAATCAATAAAATAAGTCTGTAGATAATCATTATCGCAAAAAAATAAAATAAATTTCCTCGCCTTTTTAAACAGTGTTCGTATTTAAAATTTCGGTTAAGCGTTGCCGGCTTACCTATTGGAAAGTCGGCTTTTGAATGAATGACTTTTGAATGAATTTCTTTTGAATCGCCGAAATTCATAATACGATCTGTAACAATGAAATCACGACATGCTTAATAAAATTATTTATTATTCGCTTCATCATCGTTTAATTATTTTTGCCGCAGCGGTATTGCTGACAATTTATGGTATTCGCGAAATATCTCAATTGCCTCAAGACGTGTTGCCCGATCTCAATCGTCCTCGCGTAACAGTGATGACGGAATGTCCGGGTTACGCGACAGAAGAAGTAGAAGTCCGAGTAACCAATCCGCTAGAAACGGCAATCAACGGCTCAAATGGAATTATCTCATTACGAAGCAATTCTACAGCTGGTTTGTCAATCGTTACAATCGAATTCGACTGGGACACCGACGTATTCAAAGCGCGTCAGACAATTTCCGAACGATTACAACTCGCTAAAGACCGATTGCCCGAAAATATTCTACCGCAATTAACGCCTATCTCATCTGTGATGGGACAAATTGCAATATTAGCAGTCTGGAGCGATAACGCAAATGACAAAAATACCGCCAACCCCCAAACGCTCAACCAAATGGAACTTCGGACAATCGCCGACTGGATGATTCGTCCGCAATTATTAGCGATTCCGGGCATAGCCGAAGTCTATACGTTAGGCGGCGATCTTAAACAATATCAGGTTGTCGTCAGGATGGAAGATTTACAAAGATACGACGTGAAACTCTCCGATATAGAAAACGCATTACGCGAAAGTAATCAAAACGTAACCGGCGGTTATTTTACAAGCGGCTCGCGACAACATCTCATTCGAGCAATAGGACGAATACAATTCTTAAGCGATATTGAAAATATTGTCGTCAAAACCGATATTGAGCCGCCGTTGCGTCTGTCTCATGTCGCAAAAGTCGAAGAGAAACCGGCAGTGAAGGTCGGCGGTTCTTTTGTGTCTTATAAATTTAATGATAAAGTATCGGCACAAAAAGCGGTTTTGTTGACTATCGAAAAACAACCGGCTTACGATACTCGTCTTTTAACTCAATCTATCGAAGATAAACGCCGAGCTATTGAACAAGAATTAGTTCAAAAATATCCCGATTTTCATTTTGAATGTTTTTATACTCAAGCGACGTTTATTGAACTTGCCGTGAAGAATGTTAAAGAAGCGTTAGTATTCGGCGGAATACTTGTCGTAATTGTTATGATTCCATTTTTAATGAATTTCCGTATTGTTACAATTTCATTAACGGCTATTCCGCTTTCGTTGCTTATTACTGGTCTTATTTTTGCTTGTTTCGGTTACACAATCAACACAATGACACTCGGAGGAATTGCAGTTGCTATCGGCGAATTAGTTGACGATTCTATTGTCGATATTGAAAATATTTTTCGACGGCTTCGAGAAAACGAGCGACTAGATAATCCGCGTAATACGTTGGCGGTTATCTTTGACGCGAGTTGTGAAATCCGTAATTCAATTGTTGTCGGGACAATTATTGTTGTGCTTGTATTATTTCCTTTGTTTTATCTTAACGGACTTGAAGGACGAGTTTTTTTGCCGTTAGGAATTGCGTATATCGTTTCAATTTTATCTTCGCTTGTTATTTCGTTGACATGGACGCCGCTACTTGCTTCTAAATTTTTTTATTCTTCTTACATTAAAAAAATTCAAGATAAAAACTTTTGCGTTCTTGCTTGCGTTCAGCGTCTTGCGGAATGTTGCATTAGTTTTAGTTTACGTTTTCCCAAGATAGTTTTTTGCGTTTCGCTTATATTGACTTTTGCATTCGGTATAATATTTTTCTTTTTTTTGAAACGTGAATTTTTACCGCCTTTTAACGATGGAGCAATTCAAGTCAACATAGATTTAATGCCGGGTGTCTCTTTAGAAACGAGTCAAGAGTTAGCGGAGAAACTCTGCCGACAAATTCAGGACGTTGGAGGAATAAAATCTGTAGCCGCACGTATCGGACGCGCCGAACGCGACGAACACGCCGTCCCCGTAAGCGCAATTGAAATTATCTGCGCTGTCGATGATACGATCAAACGTCCATTGGGCAAAGTCGCGCGGCGTAATAGCGGCGAATCAACTATAATCAATGATATACTTCAGATAATAAGTCCTGATAATATTCCCGGTACATTAGCCAATCCGGATCAGCCGCTGCAACATCTTATCAATCATTTGCAAGGCGGAACAAACGCGAAAATTGCTATAAAAATAAGAGGCAAACGAGGCGCTGATATGAATACTCTCAACAATGCGGCGGCGCAAATCAAGTCTTCAATTCAGCAAGAAATCTCCAATGCCAACGCCGGAAAAATTGACCCGAATCCGAATCGTATTCCTCAAATTCGTTTTACATTAGACAGAGAACAACTCGCTCGTTATGGTCTTGCGCCTTTTCAAGTCAACCAAACAATTGAAACGGCGTTAAACGGAAAAATCGTTACAGAAATTATCGACGCCGAACAACGATGTTTCAACGTTTTACTACGTTTAGACGACGGATTAAAAAAAGATATTAACCTTCTATCTGAAATTCCGCTCACGTTACCCAAAGGCGGAATAGTCCCAGTTCGCGCCGTTGCAAACATTACCGCAAAAGCAACAGGACCGATGCAAATTGATCACGAAGCCGGATTTCGGCAGACAACTGTTTTGGTTAATCCCGTTAATCGCGGAAGCGTTGACGTCGGCAATGAAATTGAACAAAAAATCTTATCGAAACTTCAAAAAAATAAAGATTACGACGTCATCTGCGACGGCGTTTTCAAAAACGAAAAAGAAGCGTTCAAAACAATGAGCGTTTTATTTGTTATTTCGTTGTTTATTATTTTCGTTTTGCTTTACGCGATGTTTAATTCGGTATCAATTACGTTACAAATAATGTATGCGTTGCCGTTAGCGTTAGTCGGCGGAATTGCGGCGTTGCTTATTACCGGACAAGAACGTTCCGTGCCTTGTTATATCGGGTTAATTTGCGTTTGCGGTATCGCCGCCCGCAACGGAATTTTACTTATCGATCACTACAGACAACTAGTAAAAAACGGAGAAGAAACATTTTCAAAACAAATGATTATCCGCGCCGGAAAAGATAGAACCGCACCAGTTTTAATGACAGCTTTAACCTCCGGCATCGGATTGACGCCTTTGATAATACGAGGTCCCGATGTTGCGGGTCAAGAATTACTTTATCCGATAGCTACCGCAATTGTCGGAGGACTAATCACTTCAACAACAATGGAATTTTTCGTCAGACCCGCTATTTTCTGGCTTTACGGAGAACAAGCAATAAAAAAAAGTAACCGTTCACAGCTTTTAAATTCCACTGAATAGTTACTCGAAAAAAATCATCTAGCGCTGAATCCGCAAAATAAACCAATTCACGTTACCGCTCGCGAAATGAATTACGACGACATAAAGGCATAAAAAGGTAAAGCCGAACAAATCGTCAAAAACTCAATCGCGAAAAATTAAACCTTTAACAAACCTTTAACTGAAAGGAAAAAAAAATGAAAACTTCAATTTTGAACATTACTGTTTTTTGCATCGCGTTAGTATGCTTAAACGGTTGTTCGCACGAGGACAATCACTCGCATGATCAGGGGTCGGATTCGACTCGTCTTCCTGCCGTTACTAACAATCATTCCGAACACAGCCACGAAATTGGTAGGCACGGAGGAAGATTAGCTGTCATGGGCGGTCATAACTATCATGCAGAAACTATGATCGTTAATACAGAAACCGGTGAAATCGTTATAGAAATCACCGGAAAAGACTCAAAAACGTCAACAAATATCAACGCAAATGAATTAACGTTGATACAATCCGTTAATGGTCAACCCAAAACATTCATTTTCAATCGAGAAAATAAAGAACGCGAAAAAGATTTTATTACCTTTTCATTATCTGATATTGAATTGGCAAAAACTATTCAAGCCGGTAATTGGGAAGATAACATAACTTTATCGTTGACCATCGAAGGCGTCGGAAACAGAGGTAATCTGTTCAAAGGAAAAATAAACAACAAACAAGACCACCATGATCACGATCACGACCATCACGACCACGATCATCACGATCACGACCATCACGCACATTGAGAAATTGTAATGTTTCAGTGGAAAAATTTGGTAACTAGCCGTTGTTTTTTAAGGGACAGAAGGGACATTAAGGACGATAGAGACAGAAGGGGGGACGTTTTTGTTTAAATCTAATTGAAAAGACTCAAGAACGATATTTTTGAGTCTTTAATTTCTGATTTCAAACAACGGCGTCCCTAATGTCCCTTAAAAAATTATGACTAACCGTCCGTTGGTATTGCGTTATTTAAGCGTGGGAATTTTTTATTTTGGATTGTTACAACACAAAACCAACGGCTACTTTGGAAATACCCCGATGAGGTATAAAAAATTTGTAACCGTTCACGGTTTTTTAAACACGGATAGTTGGGGGAATTTTAAACGCGGATAATAGCAGATTAGACGGATAATCGCGGAAAAAGGAAATGACGCCTTTGTGTGGTAAAAGTCAATAATTTAAAGTGATAAAGAGTGAAGTAAAAAATTATAATACTAACTAAATAAATAATTGACTAGACAAATCAACTATAACTAAATAAACCTAAATAAATAAATTTATGAATATTAAAATCGCCATTTGCATTTTCCGCGATTATCCGTCCTATCTGTTATTATCCGTGTTTAAAAATTCCCCT
>JAITAZ010000645.1 GCA_031283825.1 Planctomycetaceae bacterium
GCCTATCAGCTAATTTCGATTAAAGATTTTTAGTTGTAGTAGAGAGAATAGACTATTGCCGATAATATTTTGGTAGAAATTTTATGTAACTGTTCACGCACAAGAGAAAAATTTCCTAAGCCCTGAAAGGGCGTAGGATTTTTTTCTTGTAAGCGAGTGTGGTTACAAAAAAATAATATGGGTTTAAAAAGCCAAAGATAATTTTTTGGGGGGACTTAGGGGACATTGGGGACGCAGGGGACACTGGGGACGTTCTTGTTTGAGATCTGAGATTGATGACTCGGCGGGGGACAAAATTTAAAGAAAAAAATTTCTCTTTTTTAAAAGCTGTTTTTTTTCTGTTGAGTCATTAATCTTGGTTTTTAAATTAGTGTGTCCCCAGTGTCCCATAAGTCCCCTTTGTCCCCAATGTCCCCCACAAAAAAAATATAGTTTGTAAAAATACAATGAACTGTTACAAATTTTCTCTATGTTCTCTGTGGTTTAAAATAATTTTTAGAGATTCCTCAAAGTAAAACGGAATATTTTGTTGACATGTTTTATTTTGAGCTAATTTTATGGAAGTCGTCTTTTAGCGAGTTATATAAATTGCGATAAATTGGCATAGCTTGGTCGTAGATTTTTTTTGCTTTTGGGTCTGTTTTAGTTTCTTTTACAATTTTTACTGTTGCTTTACATGCTTCTTGAATATTTTTGTATTCTCCAGCGCCTACGGCGGCTAGCAACGCTACGCCGAAAGCGGGACCTTCTTCTGAATTTATCGTTACGACTTTTTGTCCGAATACGTCGGCTTGAATTTGTCTCCAGAGCGCGCTTTTCGATCCGCCGCCGGACGCGCGTATTTGTTTGACTGGAATTTCCATGCTTTCAAAAATATCCAGTGCATCGCGTAATGAAAAAGTTACGCCTTCCATTACGCTGCGTACTAGGTGTCCGCGATTATGAGCGAGCGTCAATCCGACAAAACTACCTCTTGCAAACGGGTCGGCGTGCGGAGTTCTTTCGCCGCTTAGATACGGCAGAAAAAATAAGCCTTCGCTACCGGCAGGAATTTTTTCGGCTTCGTAAGCGAGTAAGTCGTACACGTCGATTTTTCGTTTTCTTGCTGTTGCAAATAGTTCTTGACATAGGGCGTTGCGAAACCATTGCAAAGACCCGCCCGCCGCGAGCGTAACTCCCATCAAATGCCATTTACCGCGAACCGCATGACAAAACGTGTGAACTCGTCCTAATGGATCGGTTTTGATTTCATCGCTGTAAATGAACATCACGCCCGACGTTCCAATCGACGTTGATAAAATTCCTTCGCCGACAATTCCGTTTCCGATAGCGCCTGCCGCACAATCTCCAGCGCCGCCGACTACTAAACAGTCGGTTGTCAAGCCTAATAATTTCGCGGATTCGGCGGTTAAATTTCCGGTAACGTCTTCGGATTCGTAAACTTTGGCGAAAAAATCGCGGTTGAGTTTAAGTTTATCTAGCAACTCAATCGACCAATTCCGACGAGCAATATCTAGCAATAACATTCCGCTTGCGTCGCTAACTTCGGTGGCGTATTCTCCGGTTAATCGTCGGCGGATTTCGTCTTTGGGCAGAAGAATTTTACGGAGTTTATCGAAATTTCGCGGTTCGTTGTTTCGCAGCCATAGAATTTTCGGCGCGGTGAAACCTGTCAGAGCTGGATTTGACACGAGTTTAATTAGTTCGCCTCGACCTCCGACGGCTTTTGTGATTTCATCGCATTCTTTGAAAGTGCGTTGATCGTTCCAGAGAATTGCTTTTCTGATTACGTTTCCGTTTTTGTCGAGAAAAACGCTTCCGTGCATTTGACCTGAAAGTCCGATTGCTTTCACGTCATTGGGTTTGATTTTACCTTTCTTGATGACATTACGAACAGATTTAATAGTAGCTTGCCACCAATCTTCGGGGTCTTGTTCGCTCCAGAGAGGTTTAGGAGCATAACAAGGATAATCTTGTAAATTACTAGCAAGAATTTTACCCTTGCCGTCAATTGCTAACGTTTTCGTACCGGACGTTCCGATATCTATGCCAAGAAATACCGACATGTTTCGTTTCGTAAAAAATAAATTTGTGAAATGGAAATAGTAAAGTTGTTACGCATTTTTATTAACTAAAGAAAACACAGTAACAGCCTATTTAATTTTTTGTAATTGTTCTTATAAAAGAGAAAATTTCCTACGTCCTGAAATGGCTACGGGTATCAATTTTAAAATTTAAATAGACCGTTACAAAATGCAACGTTCATTTCTCCATAGTTAAAAAACTTGAGAATAACTATCGGCGATCAAACCAAACATGTCAAGGGGGGAGAATAAATTGAAAACAATTGAGAATAAAAGTAATTTGTCAGAGGAATTTTTTCTCTTCTACGTGAATGATTACATAAATTAATAAAATAATAAAAGAATTATTGATTTAAATCAAAATTTAATTTTTAAAAATATTCTTTCTGTGAACTCTGGTTCTCAGTGGTTAAAAATACATTTTTAGAAATTTCTTATTCTATTGGAAGATTGGTTTTTTTTTGAATTTTGCTCTATATACTTTTTCTCCGTTTAAAATTGTTCGACGTTCAAAGTTGGTGTTGTAGTCTGATTCGTCCTCCGGTAAATTTTCTGAAACATTGACGTCAAAAATATCCAAAGACAAGGCATGTTGAGAAATTAACTCCAACGTCGATTGATAATATTCTTCTACATCAGTTCTAAAATGTAAAATTCCATCCGATATTAAACGCCGCTCAATCAATTGCAAAACCTCCGCCCTCAAAATTCTCCGCTTGCGATGCGAACGCTTCCACCACGGATCCGGAAAATAAACATGAACCCCATACAAAAAATTATCAGGTATCCACTCCTCCAACAACCTCGCCGCATCACAACATATCACCACCGCATTACCACAAGACCGATTCAATAACCTCGACGCCGCATATCTCGCATACTTCAAACTAACCTCCGTGCCAATAAAATTTCGATCCAAAATCTCATCCGAAATCCGCCGCAAAAAACGCCCCTTGCCTGAACCTATCTCAAGCTCAATCGGACGCCCGCAATCAAATAATATCCCAGAATCAATCGGAAACGAAAGCTCAGAATATCTACGAAATATCCCCGAAATATCCACATCAGAACTAATAGACTTAATTGAACGACGAGACATCAAATGTCTTTTTAACCTCTCTACTAAATAATTAACCTTTTCTTTTCAATACCAAATAAAAACGGCAAGCATAACCGCACAAAAATTCATCACGAAAATTTTGAACGATTATACTTGCCTCAACAAATTGCGTAAATATCTACGTCTAGTTAGCAAATATTCAATTCTACGGACTCACAAATAATCCAGTCGCATACCATAGCCCATTTGAACTTTGCACCATGTCATAAGCATAGTACTTTTGCTTCGCACGAACACATCGCCAATGAGCCGGAGAACCTCGCCACCCCCTCACGCACGCCAACGCCGCCTCAAAATGTCCGCCGTACATGCCGCTTTGAGCACAAACCTCAGAAATACTCTCGCCCAAAACCGCACGCACCCTACTCGACCTCGCACTAAAATTCTGATGCCCCAACACCCTATTCTTCGCCTGATACTCCGCATGACCCGTCGCCTCCGTCAAAAGCGTCGGCTCTACTTCGCCATCAGCACTCAACGGACGATCCGGATGAATCTTCACCGCATACGTCAACGTCCGCTGAGTCAACTTGCCCGAAGGAATCGTCAAGAATGTTCGAGTCTGAAATTGATTCGGATACGTAAAATTAATAAAAGGTAAAACCCCAACCACCTCGCCATAATACGAAGCTTCCGTATTCTCAAAATCAATTATCGCCAAACCCGGAACACCTACCATCTCCTTGAACATCGGAAGCTCAAGAATCGGTACTTCATTCCCTTCGTCGTTGAATACCTTCTCGTCGAAACGTATTTTCAATATGACATATTTATCTAACACGTCGTATAATTCCGCCGATTCAAAAACATTCCGCTCAAACTCGACGCACATATACGACAACGATCCGCCTTGAACCCGATTACGCAATTGCTTCGACACCGAAGTTGATCGAGAACTCGATCCGGAATTCGATCCAGAATTTAATTCTGAGCTAGATCCCGAATTCGATCCCGAATTCGATTCTGAGTTCGATCCCGAATTTGATCCCGAATTTTCGGCGGATGACAAGTTGTTATCATTTGCTGAAAAATATATCAACAAATTTCTGCCGGAATTTTTAGCGGTTTGTATTGCGTCGTCGAAGTTATCAAACCAGGGACGTTCATAAGCAACGAGGTTTCCGCTGAATAAACATATCCAAAACGTCATGCCAACGCATAGCGGAACAATCTGTTTAATTGTTAGAAAACTTCTAATTCCTCCATGCTTTTTTTTCGACATTATCCGTAATATCCTAATAAAAGTTTCGACTCGTATCCATTGGCATATCCCCCCCCGTTTACGTAATCGATACAACATGTAATAATGTTGCACGTATTTTGGGGATTGATAGACGCATTTGATTACCCGTTTGACCCAAAACGCAAAAATGCAGGTCAACCAGAAATTGAATGCGACCAACTTGAATGTACCTTCCTGCAATATGCGGAATGATTTTTGGCACATTTCAACGGATGCTTTGGCGAAATTGATTTTGCAGTTGCGTTCAATCGCAACATTCGCATTAACAAACAGATTCGCGTTACTGTTCATGTTACTACCGTTCATTTTTTACCTCCTTTAAGTTTGTAAAAAACTTTTTGTTATATCGCAAAATTTTCTGCCTGAAAATGAAACGATATCGCGAGGTAAAAATGATTTTTTGTACAATAATTCTCGGTTAGCGTTGTCCGTTTGCTTTTTTGAAAGCAGACTTTGATTACGCTCTTGTATGCCGAAATTAATTGCAAAAACCGAATATCCCTACACGGTAAAACGAGTCAGTTATGCAGACAATCGAATAATGCGACGTTGGTTAAGTTGTCTTGCAGTAGTCAAGACGACTCCTCTCGAAAAAACAGACATACCATCCTATTCACAAATGTAAGTCTCGGTTTGTTGCTTGCGATTTAATTCAACGGCAAAAGTTAAAGCCGACTTACAACAAGTAAGCCAACGTATGCCGAATTTCAGTCGAAGCAACTTTGAAAATTGGTAAATCAGTATTTACATCCTTTTGCTGATCGCGATTTAGAATTGACAGATTACAAAACGCAAAACGTTAAGCCGGTTCTCCGACAAAATGTTTTCGCTTGTAACCAAAATTAAAAAAAACGCGAACAGTCCGCCGCAATATCGATAGAACTCGACGACAAAAAAATTGATTCACGATTTAAACGCGAATCGAAAGACGTCAAAAATTTTTTCAATATAAGCGACGTTTTACGGCTTGCTATTATGAATTCGCAATTAAGAGCTTTTCAAAAAATCTGCTTTCCAATTGGTAAGCAAACCAGCTCTAAACGAAATATAAATTGCAAGCAGTTTAAATAATCCATTTATCCTTCCTCCTTAATCCAAACGCGGTTAGAAGACGAATGGCAATGATGTAAAAACAAAAGCGTCGGGTCAGAGCAGTAAGTGTTAAATTTTCCACACTTGTTAAACTTTAACGGTTAGGCAATATTTAACGGCGGCAAGTGTATGACAATTTAATAACATTGTAAAGTACCCCCGAATGAAAAAATTTTTTTGCATTCGGAATATTTCAATAATGTATCAGTAGAAAATTTGTTTTATCTCTTGAGCCTTTAATTCCAGATTTAAAACCGGTTTGTTCCCTTTGTTCCATAAGTTCCTCTTAAAAAAAAATATCGTTGGCTTTTACTATTTACTATTAAAAACTTTTTTTAAGAGGACATCGGGAACAAAAAGAACTTAGGGGACATGATAGTTTCAAATCAACGATTGGGCGGCTTAATGGACAAAGCAAAAATTCCACTGATATATTAAAATTTCAACCTTTATTTACATTCAATTAAACTTGAGCGGTTATTTTTTTACCGTTCAAAATTGATTTATTTTGAATCGCGATTATTTTTTCGGCGGAGGTCGTCGATATGCGATTTCAAAAAAAATTAACTTTAACATTAAATTTAACGATGAAAAATACGAAGAAAAAACCATTGTGTTTAGTTTCTCCCTTGTTTTTTCTGATATTGTTTTGCATGGCGGCGCTCATCGTTCCGCAAGATGCAATCCTTGCCGCGAGATTATCTCAATGGCGGCAAGTCAAGTTGAATCGTCAATCGCGGCAGGTTGATCTTGCTACGGCGATTGCGAATATTAAGTCGAATCCGATTATGCCGAAGGAGTCTGATTTATTGCGTTGCAAGGGTCTTTTATTGAAGGAGTGCAATTTGCTGATAAAGGTTCTTGACGCGGATTCGGATCGCGAGTCGGCTAAGGTGTGGCGAACCGAGTTAAAGTTGGACTCGATTAAAGCAATTCTGTCGGAAGAGGGGTTGCCGGAGATCGACGCGATTAAAGATGCGTGGAGTGATTTTAATCAGGACAAAAAGGGATTGCGATGGGAAATTTTCAATGGAGTGAGAAATGAGTTGCGGCGTTATTTAATGATTCACACTCTTTTGAATTCGAGCAAGCCGTATGACGAGCATCTTATCAAGGCTTGCGATGATTTTGAGACTATGTTTCAGGACTATATTAAAACGTCGTCGTCGATTACCGGTTCTAATTTGAATGATTTTATTACGTGGTTTAATGATATAAGTCTTTTTGATTCGCGTGCGTCTCAAGTTGTGGCGGCGGTGCGAAAGAGGACGTCGGAACCGAATATTCAATTTACGGTGAATGATCGTTTTATGTCGAATGGTTTTAGTCGCGAGCTTTCGCGGGACATTGACGTCAACGAGACAATTCAGGGGACGAAGTTGATAGGTTCGGGGAGTATGACGGGATTGAGTTCGTCGGCGATAGTTAGGCGGTCGAAGGGTGCGGCGATTGACGTAATTATTGATGCTAATATGGAGACGGAGACGACGGGTTATCATTCGCCGGTTACGTTGAATACGAGGACGACGGGGACGCTTTGGGGTAAGAAACGCGTATTATTATCGCCGGATAGGATTACGGCGTTGCCGGCGGCGTCGAAGGCAGAGCTTGATGCGGATATTTATAATGTTCGTGTGAAAGCGGGCAAGTTAGTAACGTGTATAGCGAAGTGTCAGGTTGAGTCTCAGCGGGAGGATTCGTTGGCGGAGGCGACGGTGCGGGCGGAGAAGAAGTTGAATGATCAGATTGATGCGATTGTTGATGCAGAAATTGCTGATGCGAATGAGCAGTATCAGTCGAGTTTTCGTCGTCCGTTGAAGAAGTTTGGTTTATTGCCGGAGTTTAGTATATCGAGTTTTCCGTCGGATTCGGTCAAGGACATATCTGGTAGGATAGAGGGGCGGGCTTTGGTAGGTTCATCGTTTCAGCCTGGCGGGATTGCGGATGCGCCGATGATTTCGAATGAGTATGATGTATTTGTTCAGGTTCATCAATCGTTGCCGAACAATGTGGCGTCGTTTGCGTTGTCGGGCAGAAATTTTGACGAGACTGAATCGAATTTAGGCGAGCAGTTGGGCGAGTTTGAGGCGTTGCGTCAGATTTTGGAGCGGAAGCAGGAGCAGGATCCGATTGCGATAACGTTTGCGGGTAAATCTCCGTTTGTGGTTGAGTTTGAGGAGGATATTGTGAGGGTGATTATTCGTATAGATAGATTTGTTCGCAATGGTTCTCGTTATCCTGGTCTTGACATTACGTTAGTATATAAGGTGAAAACGGAGCGGACGGAGTCGGGTGAGTTTGTGGTTGTGTTTGAGCAGTTGGAGAAACCAGATGCGATGCCTAGGGGCAAAACGAGTGTTTCGGCGAGAGAGCAAACGATTAGAACGGTGGTGATGCGAAGATTGGAATCAGCACCGAAAAGAATTGAGTTGAAACCATTCGGATTAAAATGGAAAGGCTGGAAGGACGCAGGAGAGTTAAAACCTGTTTTTGCCAAATCTACAAGCGGATGGTTAACTATTGGATTTAATTGGATAAAAACAGCAAAAGAAAATAAAGTAGCGAGCAAGTAAAATGATGTAATATTTCAGCGGAAAAATTATAACGATTCATTTCTGCGATATTCTGCGTATCCTGCGTTTAAATTTGATAAAGATTTTTAATGCAGAAAACGCAGAAAAATCGCAGAAAATTAGGAAAGCATAATTCGAGAAAATATCGTTACAAAAAATTCCGCTGATATATTACTATTTTTTGTAATTACTCATGTTACACAGTACTTGTCTGTCAGTATGCGAAATTTTTTTGTTGT
>JAITAZ010000646.1 GCA_031283825.1 Planctomycetaceae bacterium
GGAAACAACCAATTCGCCAAACGCCGAGACGCAGCTCTATTATTAGAAACTTTGTCGAAATAAAATTATGGGAATTGATGTTTTTTTGTAATCGGGAATCTCTAATAATTCATGTTACGCACTTGTTGCCCCCGATCAGGTAGGCGACCGCCGACTCAGGTAGGCGACCTTTCGCCGAAAGGTCGCGTCGGCGTTAGCCGACGGTAAAGTTGAAATGATTTTAATTATTGTCGAATCCATTTTATCGTTGCTTTCGGCGAAAGGTCGCCTACCTGATCTGGGGCAACAAGTGCGTAACATGAGTTCATAATAATTTTCGTAACATATCACTTGAATAATTTATTTTTTTGGTAGATTTTTTAATATTTTTGTTTTTGTGTATTCTTTTAATGTGTTTACGAGTATTTTTATGGGGTTTAGATTTCTTTGTTTTAATGTTTGGAAGATGCTCATTAGGATTGCTTGAGTTTCCATTCCTTTTTTGCTTCTGTCCCTCTTGTCCCTTATATCCCTATCGTCCCGTAAAAAAATCGGCGACTGATTAGTTACAAAATTTTTTTATTTTCTCCAATATCGCGTGATAAAGTTGAATATGTAACTTAATAAACTTTGTTCTTGTAATTCTTTTTCGTCTGGTGGAATTGCTGTAATGTTTTTCAAGATAGCAAACGCCCAATCTTTTTCGGATTCTTTATCGAAAGAAAGAGTCAACAAGCAGATTTGTTTATGAGAATTTGCTTGAGCGACAACTGAATAATACGGTTTATTTTTGAATAACTTTTCTGCTTTTCCGATATAAGCGGCTTTACATTTTAAACCTTGCAAATTTAATATAATTGGTTTTTCCACGGCGCCGTCAAATAGTGGAGGAAAAAATTTAGATTCTGTTTTTTTACCTTTAAACGCCGATAATCGTAGTTCGTGCCAACCTTCTACTAGACCGCGACCGTCGTACCAAACATGGTCGCCTTGCTTTTGACGTTCGGCAAGATAATTACCGGAAATTGTAATAATTAAGTTGCCAATATAATAACGAACCTGTTCTTTACGATAACCGATTGATTCAACAAACGAATAGTCCGGCGTCGAATCAACAATTGGATTTTCATTTACGCCGTGTAACTTACAAAGTTCAGAGTATTCCCGTTTTGGAAAAGGCAACGAAGAATCGCAGGCTGCCGCTTTTTCGAGGAGTGAAATAATTTTTCCGTTAATAATTGCATCGAAATTAGAACGACTACTCGGCATGAAACAACACTTCGCCCACAAAATTACAAGAGCGTTATTACGATAAAACCGCGCGTCTTTTTCGAGTTCGTTCCAGACAAAAAATTCTTTAGCAAATTCTTTAATGCTATCTTGCGATTGACAGTATTCGGACAATTTCGCAATTGGAAATCGTCCCATTGGAGTTATAACCGTTTCGGCGCGGTTAATTGGAAAAAAAGATTCATTCCAACATATAATAAGCGAACTATAATTTTCAGAATTTAATTGCGTTAAACTGGTGTTAATAAGTCCTCGTAACCAACCGTTAAAATGTTCCTGTAATTGTTCAAAATTACGATGAGTGAAATAATTAGTTTCATCGTCAATATTGAAAGACAAGTTATATGCCTGCGCGAATTTTTCAAGAAAATCAACGATATAGGCATGAAAACCTGGTCCGGCAAGATTAGTTTGACATACGCAGATGATTTGATTCAGACTCCGACTAAAAACTAACTCGAACTTGCCGTAGCAACAAAATTCAAAATATAGAATATGGCTTTTTTCTTTAGCGATTTCATCTATAAGATATTTTTCGCCCGCCATATATTTAACGGCGCTAATCTCGTTATCTATATTTTTTGACTGTGCAGAAAATGTAATATCGATACTCATAATAAATTCGTAACCGTTCAAAGGTTTAAAACACGGATAAAAATGGACGTTGTTTTTTGAATAATGATAAACAGCTCAAAAGAAAACCGTCGCTATGATATTTTACAATTCCCAATCTGGTCTGCCCGGACATGAGAGAACTATTCTGCCGGAATCGCGATATAACGTTACCGTTCTACTGTGAGAACCGCCGACGTCTTCGGCAACCGCGCCTAGTCCATATTGCCATAAAATCTTTTTCGCCGCTAACGCATTACGCTTGCCAATGTTAAATGTATTGTTCGGGTCAGCGACATTTGCGCCTCCAGCCATCTTTATTATCAAATTCGACGGCTTCGATAACGAACCTGCGACTCGTTTCATCATTTCCATCAACGCCGGAATCCCCGTGTCCGCAAAATAACCCGGTAACTGCTTCGCTCGATCTGGAGATACCGACGAATCAGGAAGCGCAATATGATCCATCCCAACACAACGCGTCCCCCGATCCAAAACCATTAAAGCAATACACGAACCAAGCGCCATCGTGCGAATGATCCCGCCCTCCGTTTTCGTCGCGCCATAATCGCCCACGCCAAGCATTATCCGCTGTTGATTGATAAATTGCATCTTTAATTTAAATCGATCAAAACAATTACATTCGTGATTAAAATTACACTCTTCCGAAATAATCCGCGTTTAATATTCCGCTAAAATATCATTGCTATTCAGTTGAACTTATTACCGTTTGAAACTTGTTTTTTCAACCAGATAAAAAGGAACGTCAACTGAAAAAATTAAAAAAATTACTGCTTAATATCAAATGAAATATTATCTTTTTTTTGAATACTCGTCAAAATTCGTCAATATTCATCAAAATTTATCGAAAAACAATTTCGCAAAAATCTCAACCGAAATAGTTACGTTATCTTACAAAACCATGAAGCGTTTGCGCTATTTTCGGTAACGGCACTAACATTTCAGCTCCTCCGCGTTGATACGCTTCTTTCGGCATTCCGAAAACTACGCATGTTGCTTCGTCTTGTGCGATACATTTTGCTCCTGCGTCTCTCATTGCTTTCATTCCATTTGCGCCGTCTGCGCCCATTCCGGTCAACATTGCGCCTATTGCTTTATTGCCTACGTTTTTTGCTACTGAATTCATCATTTGCTCAACTGACGGGCGATGTCCGCAACATAACGGCGCGTCGAAAACTCGAACTCCCCAACCCATTCCCATTCGAATTACTTCAAGTTGTTTTCCGCCTTGTGCAATTAAAACTCTGCCGTCGTAAATTAAATCTCCATCTTCTGCCTCCTTGACAATAATACTTGCAAGATTATTCAACCTATCCGCGAACATTTTTGTAAATCCCGCCGGCATGTGTTGAACGACAACAGTTCCGATAAAATTTTTAGGGAATCCGCAGATTACTTCCCGCAACGCTTCTGTTCCGCCGGTCGAAGCACCGATTGCACAAATTCGCGACGCCTGAACCTGTCCGGCAACTTTACTTCCAATCGGCGAACCGCCAATCGCCGAATTAGGATTATACTGTTTGTGCTTCCAATGAGAAACATTAGCCGTCGATGCAATCTTAACTTTTGTACATAATTCATCAACCATCTGCTCAAGATTACCGCTTTTCGGTTTCGCGACAAAGTCCACCGCGCCTGCTGCCATTGCTTCAAGCGTCGTTTTTTGACCGCGTTCCGTAAGCGAACTTACCATCACAACCGGTATCGGATACTGCGGCATCAAACGACGCAAAAACTCGACCCCATTCATCTTGGGCATTTCAACGTCTAATGTCAAGACGTCTGGTTTTAGTCGAACAATTTCATCTCTCGCCTGATACGGATCGCCAGCCGTTCCGCACACAACTATATTTGGATCCTTTGCAAGTCCTTCAGAAAGAATCTTACGGACAAGCAAGGAATCGTCTATTACCAAAACGCGAATTGTTCTCATTTGCATTGAATTATCCCTCTCAAAAAAATATTAACATGAAAAAATTTACTCGCCGATTTTCGGCGGGTTATCGCACGTTGTCCTTTTGGGGCGTAGCGATTATTGAACAGTTACATTTATTCTTCTTTTCTATAAACGGCTGGTTTGATGTATTTCCAAGGGGTTTGATCTCTTGCTAAAGTTTCGGAATGACCGATTAGTAAATATCCGCCGTTTACGGTGTGTTTATACATTCGATTTACGAGTGCGTGTTTTGTTGGTGCGTCGAAGTAAATCATGACATTGCGGCACCAGATACAATCAAATGGTTTTTTGAATGGCAGCGTTTCGTTCATCAAGTTGAATTTTCGTAGTGTAACTTCTTTTTTTACTTTCTCGGCTATTTCGTAGCCGTCGTTATTTTTTTTGAAATACTTATTTATTATTGGCGTTGGCACGCCTTGAAGTCTTGTTTGATCGTACACTCCGCGTAGTGCGGCGACAAGTGCTTTTTCTGACACGTCTGTTGCGAGTAGTCCGCAGTTCCAGTTTTTGTAATCCATGCCGAAATGCTCAAGGAGTGTAATAATAATCGTGTAAGGTTCTTCTCCGCTTGACGCCGCAGCGCACCAAATGCGAAGATCATTATTTCGATTTGCTTTATGTTCGTTGACCATCCAAGGCAAGACATCGCTTTTGAAAAAATCGAAATGTTCAATTTCTCGAAAAAAGAACGTGTGATTTGTCGTAATTTGATTTGCCAATTCAGTTATTGCGGCTTTGGATTTGTCGGCTACGAGATGATCGTAATATTCTTTAAACGAATTGAATTTGTGTTGTTTCAATATTTTTTGCAAGCGACCGACGACCAATCCTTTCTTTTGTTCTGTCAATGCGATGCCAAAATGTTGATAAACAAGATCGCGAATCGAATGAAATTCCGCATCCGAAATATGCATCATATCCGACGACGCTGGAGAGTTATCCATAATTATTTTTTTTGTTATAAGGATTAAAATAAAATTAAATCGTTACTGCTTTTATACGGCTCGTGCTATGAGTTTCGGCGACACAAAAACATAAAAGCCGACTTTTCAACTGACAAGTCGGCGACTTTAACCGAAAATTCAAGTATGAATAGTTTATAAAGCTCTAATTTTTCTTGAACACAGTTAGAAATTATTGTAACAAAAAATCACGTTGAGACAATTGAGTCATTGTACTCTTGAATCGCGTATTTTGAAAGGTGCGAATTCGGAGAGACGCAAAACCTGAAAGAATCGTAATCGTCGAGATAATAACGTTACAAAAAACATTTTTTCGCCGGAATTGCGGCTAATCTTCTTTCCGTCGATTGTTGCGCTGCGTCGATTATTACGCCGCTAATTATTCCAAAGACGCTTTAGAGTCCGCCGACTCAATTTTGCGATTTGAATAAATCAAAATTTTTGAACCGCAAAAGTATGCAACTCGTATTATAAATTTCGGCGATAAAAAAAACGTAAAAGCCGGCTTTCTGATGAGCAAGCATTCGCTTTAACCGAAAATTAAAGTGCGAGTTGTTTAAGAGGCGTCGCCCGGACTCGAACCGGGATATAACGGATTTGCAATCCGCTGCCTTAGCCATTTGGCTACGACGCCTTAATCTGAAAAAACAA